>JANWLO010000162.1 GCA_025450815.1 Gemmatimonadaceae bacterium | reverse complement strand
TGAAGTATCGCGAGACCAAGCGCGCGCGATCCAAGAACGCGCGCCGTCATGCGATGAACGCCGAACGCGTCAAGATGCCGGTGGTGAAGGGCGACACCGTGCGCGTGATGCGCGGCAACGACAAGGGGAAGGAAGGGAAGATCCTGCGCGTGCACACCAAGACTGGCCGCGTCGTCGTCGACGGCGTGGCGATGGTGAAGAAGCACCGCAAGGCGCGCACTGCCGAGGAGCAGAGCGGGATCATCGACTTCCCGGCGGCGATCCATCACTCGAACGTGATGCTGCTCGATCCGGCAACGGGCGAGCCCACGCGGGTGCACGCGAAGGTGAACGACGAGGGAACCAAGGAGCGCGTCAGCGCGAAGAGCGGGGAACCAATCCCCAAGATCATTCCAGAGCGCTGAGCGGAGACTTAATACATGGCGACCAAGGAAAAGAAGGAGCGCAAGAAGGGCGGCGACACGCAGGAGGCGCCGAAGGAGCATGCCGGCATGGGCCTGCCCGTCGTCGCGCCGCGACTGAAGGTGTATTACGAGCAGACGATCCGTCCGCGCCTGCAGCAGCAGTTCGGGCTGTCGAACGTGCACGAGATTCCGAAGCTCACGAAGATCGTGCTGAACGTCGGTGTGGGCGAGGCGGTGAAGCAGCCGAAGATCCTCGACAGCATCGTCGTGGAGCTCGAGCTCATCGCGGGGCAGCGGCCGGTGCGCACCCGCGCCAAGAAGTCCATCTCGAACTTCGGGCTCCGGCAGGGGCAGGAGATCGGGGCGAGCGTGACGTTGCGCGGCGCACGGATGTGGGAGTTCCTCGACCGCTTCATAGCGATCACGATCCCGCGCATCCGCGACTTCCGCGGGCTCGGCACGCGCTCGTTCGACGGACGCGGAAATTATTCGGTGGGCCTCAAGGAGCAGGTGATCTTCCCGGAGATCAACTACGACCAGGTCGACCAGGTGCACGGATTGGATTTGACGTTCGTAACGAGCACGAATCGCGACGATCAGGCGTTCGCGCTGCTGCGCGAGCTGGGCATGCCGTTCCGCGGCGATGACAAGCCGATCGTGCCGCTGCCACACGAGATGATATCGTGAGTAATCACGTGTCGTGTCTTCCCTTGAAGAGAGACTGAGCAATGGCCCGTAAAGCCATGATCGAGAAGAGCAAGCGGAAGCCCAAGTTTGCAGTGCGACAGCACAACCGCTGTCAGCGCTGCGGCCGGTCGCGCGCGTTTCTGCGCAAGTTCGGCCTCTGCCGCATCTGCTTCCGCGACCTTTCGCTGAACGGGTTCGTCCCGGGCGTGCGCAAGGCCAGCTGGTAAACCGGTTGTCACCCTTTATCGTCCCACACGTCCGCGCTGCGGATACGATGGGACACAGGAATCATCGATGAGCATGACCGATCCGATCGCCGACATGTTGACGAGAATCCGCAACGCCTGCGGATCGAAGCACCGTCGCGTGGACATTCCGGCGTCGAAAGTGAAAGTGGAGATCGCCCGCATCCTCCTGGAGAACAACTACATCCGGGATGTGAAGACGGTCGAGACCGCGGAAGGATGGAAGGTGCTGCGGCTCTATCTGCGCTACGCGGGCGAACAGCCGGTGATTCGCGAGATCCGCCGCGTCTCCACGCCGGGGCTTCGCAAGTACGTCGGTGTGTCGGAGATCCCGCGCGTTCGCAACGGACTCGGCATGGCGATTCTCAGTACGTCGCAAGGGCTCATGACCGACCGGCAGGCGCGGCAGGCGCGCACCGGCGGCGAGCTGCTCGCGCTGGTCTGGTAAAGGAGCGCCGCCGATGTCGCGAATTGGAAAGAAGCCGGTGACGATTCCGAAGGGCGTGACGGTGACGCTCGACGGTTCGAAGATCACCGTGAAGGGGCCCAAGGGTGAGCTGCATCGTTCGCTCCCCGGGGCGATGAAGGTGTCGATGAAGGACAACGAGGTGCTGGTCGAGCGGCCGTCGGATGAGAACGAGCACAAGGCGCTGCACGGGCTCACGCGCACGCTCGTGGCGAACATGGTCGAGGGAGTGACGGCCGGGTTCTCGAAGCAGCTGGAGATCATCGGTGTCGGCTACAAGGCGGAGCAGAGGCCGTACGGCTTGCAGCTCGCGCTCGGCTTCTCGCATCCAATCGAGTACCGCGCGCCGGCGGGAATCAAGCTCACGGCGCCGCAGCCCACGCAGGTGAACATCGAGGGCGCGAACAAGGAGATGGTGGGGCAGGTGGCAGCGGAGATCCGCAGCTTCCGTCCTCCGGAGCCATACAAGGGGAAGGGGATCAAGTACGTCGGCGAGCAGGTTCGTCGCAAAGCCGGCAAGGCTGGAGGCAAGTAACCGATGAAATCGATCCACAAGCCGAAGACGCGCGCCGAGAAGCTCTTTCGCAGACATCTGCGGGTGCGCAAGAAGGTCGAGGGAACAGCCGAGCGTCCGCGCCTGGTGGTGAAGCGGTCGCTCAAGCACATCTACGCCCAGATCGTGGACGATGGCGCGAACCGCACCATCCTCACCGTGAGCGATTTGACGGTGGGCGAGGGGAAGAAGGCGGAGCGTGCTACCGCTGTGGGCAAGGCGCTGGCCGAGCGTGCGAAGGCGGCGGGGATTTCCCGCGTCGTCTTCGATCGGGCCGGCTACCAGTATCACGGCCGCGTGAAAGCGGTGGCCGACGGTGCCCGCGAGGGCGGATTGGAGTTCTAACATGGCTGAGAATCAGAATCCGGGATCGGCGGGCGACGCGCCCGCACCCTCGCAGGATCGTGCGCCTGGTGGTGGCGGCGGCGGCGGGCGCGGTGGGCCGGCGGGACGTGGCGGTGGCGGCGGCGCTGGCGGCGCGGGGCGCGGTGGACCGGGCGGACGCGGACGCGGCGGCCCAGGCGGCGGTGCGGGTCGTGGCGGGCCGGGCGGGAATCGCGGCGGTCCGGGCGGCGGCAATCGCGGTGGCCCAGGCGGGAATCGTGGCGGTCCGGGCGGCCGTGAGGGACGCGGCGGCCGTGGCGGCGATTCGCGCGGCGGCGATCGGGAGGGCGGTGATCTCCTCGAGAACGTGATCTCGATCAATCGCGTGGCGAAGGTCGTGAAGGGTGGACGACGATTCAGCTTCAATGCGCTCGTCGCCGTGGGCGATGGACGCGGACGCGTGGGCGTTGCGACCGGAAAGGCGAATGAAGTGTCGGAGGCGGTGCGCAAGGCGGTAGATGCGGCGCGCCGCAACATGTCGAACATCCCGCTCACGGGGAGCACGATTCCGCACGAGATCATCGGCGAGCATGGTGCCGGTCGCGTGCTGATGAAGCCTGCCGCTCCGGGAGCTGGCGTGATCGCGGGCGCCGCGGTTCGCGCGGTGCTCGAGTGCGCGGGCGTAGGCGACATCCTCACGAAGAGCCTCGGTTCTACCAATCCGCACAACATGGTGCGGGCGACGCTCGACGGGCTGCATCACCTGACGACGGTCGAGCAGATCGCGCGCGAGCGCGACATCGAGGTCGGCAGCCTGCAGTACAAGTCGCGTGCGAAATCGAAGGAGATGGTGTAAATGCCTCGGACATTCGTGTGGCATCCCGGGCGCGGCCCGGCAAAGACGGAGCCGAACACGCTCACCGAGGGCGAGGTTCGGATCGAGCAGGTGCGGAGTGGAATCGGCCATTCGGCCCGGATGAGGGCGACGCTGAGGGCGATCGGATTGCGTCATCATCAGGACGTGGTGGTGAAGCCGGATTCCCCCTCGCTTCGCGGAGCGATCAAGCGCGTGCGGCACCTGATCAAGGTGACGCCGGTGAAGGAGTGAGGAGAACATGACCACCAAGGACGAGAAGCCGATCGTGAAGCTCGGCCTGCACAACCTGAAGGCTGCGCCGGACTCGCATCGCAACCGCAAGCGCCTCGGGCGCGGGCCGGGGTCGGGCACGGGCAAGACGTCGGGCAAGGGACACAAGGGCTCCAAGGCGCGCGCGGGGCATCACGGCCCGGGCGGCGGCAAGCCACATTTCGAGGGCGGGCAAATGCCGCTTACGCGCCGGCTGCCCAAGCGCGGCTTCACGAATCCGTTCCGTGTAGAAAATCAGATCGTGCAACTCGACGCGCTCAACGATATGGAAGGCACCGAAGTGACCACGGAATCGCTGTTGGCGGCCGGGATGATCCGCAAGAACAAGGGACCGGCCAAGGTGCTCGCGAGCGGGGAGCTCACGCGCGCGGTGACGCTGCGCGGTATCAAGGTGAGCGCCACCGTGCGTGACCGGATCGTCGCGGCAGGGGGCCGCGTCGAGGAGTAACATGGCGCGCTCGAATCCAGCAGAAGCGGTCAAGAATCTATTCAAGACGCCGGAGCTGAAGTCGAAGATCGGCTTCACGCTCCTCGCGCTCGTCGTCTATCGAATCGGCGCGCACATCACCGCGCCCGGCATCGATGTTCGCGCGCTCATCGAGTTCTTCCAGAACCAGCAGTCGGGCGGCCTTCTTGGCCTCTACGATCTGTTCGTGGGCGGCGGACTCTCGCGCGCAACCGTGTTCGCGCTGGGAATCGTGCCGTACATCTCGGCGAGCATCGTCTTCCAGATCATGACGGCGGTGGTGCCGCAGTTCGAGAAGATGCAGCGCGAGGAAGAGGGGCGAAACAAGATCACGCAGTACACGCGCTACATGACGGTAGGCATCGCCGTGCTGCAGGCGTGGGGCTACGCGCTGTTCACGGAGTCGCTGCAGGGCGCCGTGCTCCATCCCGGGTTCGGCTTCCGCGTGGAGATGGCGCTCTTCCTCACCACGGGCGCGATGTTCGTGATGTGGCTGGGCGAGCAAATCACGGAGCGCGGCGTGGGCAACGGCGCGTCGCTGCTGATCTTCTTCTCGATCGTCGAGCGCATCTGGCCGAGCATTGGGCAGACGTGGGCGTACATGCAGACGGGCACGACGGCGCCATTCAAGCTCATTGCGCTTGGTATCGTGATGGTGGGCGTAGTGGCGGGAACGGTGGCGATCACGGTGGCTGCGCGGCGCGTACCCATCCAGATTCCGCAGCGAACGATGGCGCGCGGGCGCCAGCGGGAGAGCGCCAAGAACTTCATCCCGCTCCGCATGAACGCCGCCAACGTCATGCCGATCATTTTCGCGCAAACGGTAATCGTGGTTCCGGGCACGATGGCGCAGTTCAGCAAGTCCGCCACGGCGCAGACGATGGCGGACTACATGCAGCCGGGCACCTGGATGTACTTTGTCGTGTACGCGATCCTGATTTTGTTCTTCACGTACTTCTACACGTCGATCATTTTCAATCCGATCGACATCGCGGAGAATCTGAAGAAGCAGGGCGGATTCATTCCAGGCGTGAAGCCGGGCGCGCGCACCGCGGAGTACATCGACCGCGTCGTCACGCGCATCACGCTGCCGGGCGCGGTTTTTCTGACAGCGATCGCACTGCTGCCGATGCTGATATCCGACGCCATCAACGTGCCATTCCGATTTGGCGGAACGTCGCTGCTGATCGTCGTTGGAGTGGGACTCGATACGGTGCAGGTAGTGCAGCAGCAGCTGTTGATACGCAAGTACGATGGCTTCATGAAGAAGGGCGCCCGAGTGAGGTTCCGCGACCGCGCGTGATCCTTGCGAGCGGGACACCACTCGCTGCCGGACACTCACGACTGAGGACTTCGCACGATGAACATCGTTCTGCTCGGCCCGCCGGGCGCGGGGAAGGGAACGCAGGGCGAGCGCGTGGCGAAGCAGCTCGACATCCCCAAGCTTGCGACGGGTGACGTGCTGCGCGCCGCCGTCGCCGCGGGCACGGAGATGGGGCTGCGCGCCAGGGCGGCCATGGAGCGCGGCGACCTCGTTCCCGATGCGGTGATTCTCGGGATCATGAAGGACGCGCTGGCGGAGCCCGAAAAGTCGAAGGGCGTGGTTCTCGACGGCGTGGTGCGCACGGTGCCGCAGGCCGAGGGGCTGGAGCGCGTACTCGTGGAGCTCGGACGCAAGGTGGACGTGGTGCTGCTCTTCGAGGTGGGGGACGAGGAGCTGGTGCGCCGCCTGAGCGCCCGAGCCACGTGCGAGGGGTGCCAGACGCCCTACACGGGACTCGAGCCGGGCACCGCGTGCGCCAAGTGTGGCGCGAAGCTCGTGCGTCGCAAGGACGACGAGCCCGCGGCGATTCGCCAGCGGATGCGGGCGTACCACGAACAGACGGAACCCGTGGTCGCGTGGTACGAGAGCCGCGCGAAGAAGGCGAACGGACCGCGCGTGGTGCGCGTTAATGCGCTGGGAGACATCAACGACATCACGAAGACCGTCATGCGGGAGCTCAGGGGATGATTGCGCTCAAGTCGGCGCGCGAGATCGAGGTAATGGCGGAGGGTGGCCGCATTCTGGGCGCCACCGTCGCGCACCTGCGTGCGCAGGCGAAGGCGGGTGTGACGACGCTCGAGCTCGACGAGATGGCGGAGACGTTCATCCGGAGCCACGAGGGCGCGACGCCGGCGTTCAAGGGGCTGTACGGATTTCCGGGCTCGGTATGCGCGTCGATCAATCAGGAGATCGTGCACGGAATTCCGTCGAAGAAGCGCGTGCTGAAGGAGGGCGACGTTCTCTCGCTCGATATCGGCGTAGGCTACAAGGGCTTCTTCACCGACTCGGCGACGACGGTAGCGATCGGCGAGGTGGACGCGAAGTCGAAGCGGCTGCTCGAGGTCACCGAGCGCGCGCTGGAAGCGGGGATCGCGGCGGCCGTGATGGGGAACCATATCGGAGACATCGGCGCGGCGGTGCAGGCCGTGGCGGAGGGCGCGGGCTTCAGCGTGGTGCGCGACCTCGTGGGCCACGGCATAGGCACCGAATTCCACGAGGAGCCGCAGGTGCCGAACTACGGCAAGCCCAAGCGGCTGATGAAGCTCGCGCCCGGGCTCACGATCGCGATCGAGCCGATGGTGAGCGTGGGAACGCCGAGGACGCGCACGATGCCGGACCGGTGGACGGTGGTAACGGCTGACGGCTCACGCGCGGCGCACTTCGAGCACACAATCGCGATCACGGAGAGCGGGCCGAGGGTTTTGACGGCGTATACGGCGAATTAGGGAGAGACGGACGACGGATTCCAGGACCTGAGAGATTCCGCGGGGACGCACATGGATGCTCGGCTGCAAGAGGCATTGAGCGACCGATACGTGATCGAGCGGAAGATCGGGGCCGGGGCCATGGCGACGGTATGGCTGGCGAAGGATCTGAAGCACGACCGTCAAGTCGCCATCAAGGTCCTCCATCCGCAGCTCGCGGCGGTGCTCGGCGCGGAGCGCTTTCTCGAGGAAATCCGGACGGCCGCCCAC
>JANWLO010000161.1 GCA_025450815.1 Gemmatimonadaceae bacterium | reverse complement strand
GTTCGCCGGTCACTTAGGTATTGCTACCCAAGTGCCCTCGACTTGCATGTGTTAAGCACGCCGCCAGCGTTCGTCCTGAGCCAGGATCAAACTCTCCAATAATTTCAAGATAGTTCGAACAGCTCATCAGAACACTGTCACGCTGTTCTATGACAGCGTATCCGAATCACGAAATTGTTCAGATTTGAACTCTCCCCCTCACCCTGAACGGCGCGGGATCAACGAGTTCGCCTCGCACAACCTCACTCTTCGATCTCAATTGTCAAACAGCATTGAATCCATTTCTGTGTGTCGCTCGCCAACGATCACTCCAGCAAAACCGGCCACACTGCACCAGCCTCGCCACACCCGCTCTCACAGCGCTCCACGCCGGTGAAACCGATTGCCGACCACGCTCGCTTCGCGTCAGTCGATGTAATCGCCGCGAATTCCGCGACAGCCACCAATTATAACGGAATGATCACAGTAGGTCAAGGCTCGATCACCACGAATCACACACACCGCGCACGCCGTTTCCACACGCCTTTTTGCCCGCCGTCAACAGCGCGCAAGCGTGTCGTCAGAGTCATGCGTGTTCAGCAACTTCCCTCCTGCCACCCCCGTCCGACCGATGGCACGGGGCACACTCCCGCTCCTCGCCATCTCCCCGTGCAGCCGCTCGATGCGCACTGCTTCACCGCGCATCGCGCTCACCTGCTTCACGGAGGCTCGAGATGCGGTCCCTTCCCATGCTCCTCCTCGCCAGCGCCCTCGCCACTGCCTGCGCGCCCGCCGCCACGATCCCTTCCCCGGCACTCACCCTCCACCTCACTGCCCCGCGCCAAGTCGTACGCGTCACCAATCACAACTGGAACGACATGGAAGTTTTCGCCATTCGCAACGGCGGCCGTCGCATCCTGGGCGTCGTCGGCGCCGCGCAACAGGCCACGCTGCTCGTCACCGAAGACATGCTCGACACCGATGGCAAGCTTCAGCTCGGCGCACGCATTCAGGGCCGCCGCGACATGCTGATCATGGATCCAGTCCGCGTTCCCAGCGGGGACTATGTCGACTGGTCGCTCGAGAACGAGTTCGGGCGGTCGAGCCTTGGCTACTATCCCCTGTGATCGGCGCGCACGAAAAAACCGGGACACTCGCACGAGTGCCCCGGTGACGCAATAGCGCGAAGCGGAAGATCACACGCCGCTTCGCACGTGCAAACGGAACGTACCCGGATTGAATGACGCGCCACCCGTTACCTGCACGGTGTACGTTCCCGGCGCCAGTGTACCGGAGAGATACGAGCACCGCAGCCCGGGAAAAGTCATCGCGCTCGTCGATGTGTTGTCGTTCCTGCCGACTACCGAGTTTGATGCATCGATGACTGTGAGCTTCGTGTCTAGCTCCACCGCGAAGCCGCACGACCCGATCGCACCCGAAGTCTCGAACGCGTAGACGCCGGCAGTCGGAATGGTCACGGAATACGAGATCACGTTGCTTTGCGTTCCACTCGACCCATACACCCAGCTGTCGACGAATACGCGCCCCGTTACGCCCACCTGCTGCACCGGGAGACCGATCGCGATCGACGCGTTGACCGTTCCCGCAGAGCTCACCGTCACCGGCACAGGCACCGCACCACCCGACCAGCCGTATCGTCGACCAGGAAATCCGATGATGCCGTCGCCGTTTTCATCCTGCCCCGCAACCACGTAGTACGAACCCGCCGTCAAACCTGCGAGTGAATACGTGTTGTCGCTCTGTGCCTGCACCGACTTCGCCACCGCACCCGTGCCGGCATCGATCGCGCTCACGTAGATCTTCATTGGCGGCGACGCCTGCCCCGTCACCGCGTTGTACGCATCGACACGTCCGAAACCGTAGCGCGTGTCGAAGCCAGGCGGTCCCATGTCCACCGCGGTGCTCGTGAGCCGATCGCGCAGCTGTGCGCCCGTGAGCGAAGGGTTTGCCGCAAGCACGAGCGCCGCCACTCCCGACACGTGCGGCGCCGCCATCGAGGTACCGGTGTAGAAAGCCCAGTCCCGTGTGCCGGTCGTGAAATCCCACACTGTCGAGAGGATGCCGCCAGTGGGAAAGGCCGAAGGATTGGCCGGATCGCCGAATCTGAAGTCGCCGCCCGGCGCGACGAGCGACACGAACGCGTTCGCACTCGTGTAGCTCGTGAGCTCGCCGTCGGGGCCGAGCGCTGCGACTGAGATGACGTTCGGATACGACGCCGGAAAACTCGGCGTCGTCGATGCGTCATTGCCCGCCGAGGCGATGATGACACAGCCCGCGTCGATTGCCGCCGCCACCGCGGCGCCCAGCGTCGAGTCGCTGCTTCCGCCCAGGCTCATGTTGATGATCGGCGCACGATTCGGCGCGACGACCGGATTGCCGCCCGCACCAGCCGCCGGTAGTCCCGCGGCGTACAGCACCGCCTGCGCGATGTCGAAGTCATAGCCAAAGCCGTCGATGCCGAGCGCGCGAATGGGGCGGATGCGCACTTTCCAGCTCACGCCGCTCACTACATTCGCTGCGCCGTTCGTCGCGCCGATCGTTCCGGCAACGTGCAGCCCGTGATTCGCGATGTCATCGATATGGAAGCAGTTGCCGTTGGGATCGAACGTCACCGACACCGGCATCGTCGGATCGCTGTCGGGCCCCGGTGTCGCGTCGTCGTCGGAGTTCGTGATCGGCGCGCCGCCGCCGCAAATATCCACGGGACCGCCGAATTCATCCGTGTCGTCGCTGACGAAGTCATACCCGCCGGCCATGTCGAGATTGGCGACGATGTCCGGATGCTGGTTGATGCCGTCATCGATCACGGCTACCGTCACCGACGCGGCGCCGGTGTCCGGAATGGCCCATGCACGCGGCGCGTCGATGAGGTTGTAGTGCCAGTACTGAATGAAACTCTGCTGCGCAGTCGCGAACGCGAGCCCTTCGGCGCCCGGCGTCGTGGACGCGCGCACCGCGTGTGCGTTCTCGAGCATTGCTCGCGAGAGCCTGACCCTTGACTCGGCCCCCCGACTCAGAAGACGGTCGACGCTCACGGAGGCGATAGCCGGATCGGCGCGAAGCGCGCGAATAAGCGAATCGCGCATCGCCGGGTCGCGAGGTCGGAGCCGAGCGGCGCCGATCGCGGGCGACACGTCGCTCACCGTGAACAGTGCGGCCGCTGGGTGTGAGGCGAGCCGCGCCCGGATGGTCGAAGCGACGCTCCGTGCGCGGGAAATGGAACGCACGGACAACCCACCCAGCTGACCGGCGCCAAGCGCGTCGCTGCGAAAGACGACATTGATCCGGCTGCTCGCGCGAGCACGGCGCGAAAACAGCGGCGTCAGTGGCGCGTGACCCGTCGGGCCAACGAGTCGCTGCGCGGGAATGCGCGCGTCGCCGGGCGAGATCGTCACCTGTCCCACGATCTGGCGACTGCCCGCGCCGGAGGACGAATCAGAACAACCAGTCGCGGCCAAGGCGAAGACAACGACGACGACGACCGCTCGCACGCGCGAACGAGATGAGGGGATCATGAGATCCTCGGCACAACGGGTGAGAGACGAATGGTCGTCACGACTACGCGCGGGCGAGCTCGCACGAACCGGGTTGGACGCGCGAACGATGCACCCCCAACCGATGTCAGGCAAGCAACACGCGCTTGAATCGCGCGTGTGGCGCGCGCCTTGCTTCCTGCCACTTCCAACCATCACGCGTGAGGTTGAGATCGCATGGCAACACGCAAGAAGGCGACGCGCAAGAAGACGAGCCGGCGGAAGTACGGAAAGGCAGCCGGCAAGCGTGTGGAAAGCGCGATGAAGCGACGGAAGAAGGGTACGCTGCGAAGCGGTAAGGGTGGAAAGGGGGGCAAGGTGAAGAGCCGCAAGCAGGCGATCGCAATCGGACTTTCCGAGGCGCGAAAGAAAGGCGCCAAGGTGCCGTCGAAACGGAAGTCATCGTCCAAACGAAAATAGCGAGACGAGAGAAGCGAAGCTGCCGATGCGCAGACAGGGTCGCGATGGAGACGTCGCGGCCCTTGGCGCAAGCGCATCACGGCGGAGCAGACGTATAGCTGGGAGGTGATCGGGGCCGCGCTTCTCCACGCGTACGGTGACGCGCGCTAAGGTCGAGCGCTAAGGTCGACCGCCCGGAATCACGCGATCGCCGCCCGTGGTAAATGAGCCGTCCGTTTCGAGCGACAGTGCGGCGTGCACTCGTGTTGCCACGGGTTGGTCGACTCGCATTCCGGGAGTGAATCGCCACGCTGCAACCTCGCGCGTCATCTGCTTTGCCAGATTCGGATCGCGACAGTCGTAGATGGTCACCGATGGCGCAACGACGTGGCCCGTGGAATCGACGACGAAGCCGACGGCGATCGTGCCGCGCACCATGTAATTGAGGCCGGACGTCGAGAACGTCAGCTCGCTCGTGCTTGCTGGCATCGAGTCGACTTCCCACTGCTCGTAGATGCGAGGTCCGCTCGCGATGCCGGGCGAGCGCTCGAGATCGCGAGCCGCGGCTACTCCCTTCTCGAGCGCCTTCGAGAGATCGGCGAGAAAGGCGGGGGAGAGCCATGACTCGATGCGTCCCAGCGAAGGCGGTGCGATGAACTGCAGCGCGTAGGCTTTTTGTCCCCGCACGACTCCCTTGACCACGCGCATGCGCGACTCATCCCGCCCTGATACGTACGGCGTGCTGTCGACGGTCGCCGAGCTCGACGCGAGATCGTGCAGCCTCGGCAGCCAGGAGGCCATCGAATCCGCTTGAATCCAGGTGAGTCCCCAGAACTTGGTCTTCACCGACATGAAGACCTCGACTCCGCGCGGTGCCTCGGCGGCGATGTGGACCACCACCGGATCCCACTGAAACTTCTTCACTTCCACTCGTCGCTGAGCATCGAGGCGCGACGTGGGGGAGAGCGCGACGAGGGCGAAGAGCGTGAGCGCTGCGCAGCGGCTAGTGGCGCGCATGAACGTCCAACCTCCGACAATGGAGGAACCGGCGAGCCGGGCATGAGGCGCGAGTATCGTGTCGGACTCCAGTGTCGGGAGCGTCCAGGGAAATGTCAACTGCGCGAAATCCATCTCGGCCGAATTATCCTGCCTGCGCTGGCACGTTTCTCCGCGCTCAGGTGCCACGCGGATGCGCGCCGCGCGCTCGACCGCGCACAGGCGCTCGGCGTGGTCAACACGGGACTCGTGGAGCTACGCGCGTTGACTTACTTGTCCTTCGACACGCGTTTATGGGATTGTCGTTGGCGCATCTCGGTCGCAACGCCGAGAGTGCCTCAACGCGTAGAGTGAGCACTTGTCGAGATTCGCCACCTCGCGATAGGGATCGATGTGCTAGAATCTCTGCGTGTTGTCCACGCTTACGAACCGTCGCGCACAAGTCTGCGGGCAACATCGGACAGCCGAACCGACAGCAGATTGGCGCTGCATTGCGATCCCCCCACTGCGAGTAGCATTATCGGTGCTGGGGCAGCCGCCTTCACTCTCGCCGCATGAACCCGGAAACCAAGAATGGCCACCGAGGAGCTGCGAG
>JANWLO010000160.1 GCA_025450815.1 Gemmatimonadaceae bacterium | reverse complement strand
TCATGGTTTCATGCGCCAATCAACTGTCTTGATCTCGTTCTCGCTCTGCGCGATCGCCGCCGGGTGCTCGAAGCCCGCGAATCGCTCTGCTGATTCCTCTCGCTCGCCGACTGCGAGCGCGATTCCCGCCGTGTGGCCGTACCGGGCAGATGCCGGTACGGTTACGGCCGCGCACGCGATGGTGGCCACGGACGCACCGCTCGCCACTCACGTCGGCGCGGATGTGCTCCGGAGGGGAGGGAACGCCGTCGACGCCGCGGTTGCCACTTCGTTCGCGCTATCGGTGGTGTGGCCGTCAGCGGGAAATCTCGGCGGCGGAGGATTCATGGTCGTGCGGATGGGCGACGGGCGCCAGGCGGCGCTCGACTTCCGCGAGACTGCACCTGGCGCGGCTACGCGTAACATGTATCTCGGAGCAAACGGACACGCTGATGACCGATCGATCACGGGCGCACTCGCTGCCGGCGTGCCTGGATCAGTCGCCGGGCTGTGGGAGGCGCGCAACCGCTTCGGCTCGCGTCCGTGGGCGGAGCTCATCGCGCCGTCGATCGCACTCGCGGAGCACGGATTCGTGGTCGACTCCGACTTCGCGGAGAGCGTTCGCGGCGACAGCGCACGACTCGCGCGATTTCCGTCGTCGGCCGCGCTATTCCTTCCAGGCGGTCAGGTTCCGCGAATCGGCGATCGGTGGAAAAATCCCGATCTCGCGGCGGTGTTGCGGCGTATTGCCGCTGACGGCTCGAGGGGCTTCTACGCGGGGCGCACGGCAGAGCTCATTGACGCGGAGATGCGGCGCGACGGCGGCATAGTGACCCGAAAGGATCTCGCCGACTACCGGGCTATTTGGCGACAGCCGATCACCTTCACGTACGGCGGTCATCTCGTGATTTCGATGCCTCCGCCGTCGTCCGGTGGCATCACGATGGCGATTGCGGCGCACGAGCTCTCGCGCTACGACGTTCGGGGCGACGGATGGCACACGCCGAAGTCGCTGCATCACTTCACGGAGGCAATGCGTCGCGCATTCGCGGTGCGGAACTCGCTCCTTGGCGATCCCGCGTTCGTTCGCATCCCGACGGTGCGCCTGCTCTCGCAGGAATATGCAGATACGCTGGCGTCGTCCATCGTCGCTGATCACGCGACGCCGTCATCGAGTATCGTCGTCGGTAACGGCAAGGGTGGCGCGCACGAGGGACATCAGACGACGCATTTTTCGATAGTCGATGCGCAGGGTGGCGCGGTGGCGCTCACAACGACCATCAACGGGAATTTTGGCGCGGGCGTGGTTGTGGCCGGAGCTGGGTTCCTGTTGAATGACGAGATGGACGATTTTGCGACCGAGCCCGGACGACCGAACATGTTCGGGCTGGTGCAGGGTGAGGCGAACGCGATCGCGCCCGGCAAGCGCATGCTGTCATCCATGACGCCCACGATCGTGCTCGGCGACGACGGCAAACCGATGCTGGTGACCGGCGCGAGCGGCGGGCCCACGATCATCAGTAGCGCGTTCGAGGTGATGTCGAACGTGATCGACTTCGACATGGACATCGGCGCCGCGGTCCGCGCGCCGCGCGTGCACCATCAGCATCTTCCCGACACGCTCTACTACGAGACGGACGGTCTCACGGGCGGTACTATCCTGGCGCTCCAGGCGATGGGCTACGCGGTTGGATCGCTGCCCCGAGGCGACATCGGCATTGGCGCGTCGATTCTACGTCGCAATGGCGTCGTGAAGGGCGCGGCAGATCCGCGACTTCGCGGCGCAGCGGAGGGGTACTAACGCCGCTGGAAGCAACCGCCAACTTCTTCACCGCGGAGGCGCGGAGAACGGCAGATGCTGCTTTACTCCGAGCCGCAGAGGTCGCGCGAGATCTCTTCCATCATCGCGCGAGTCACAGTTGCAATAGTCCGGATGGTAAATCGTCGGTAGCGATCCGCTTGGCGATATCTGAGACGTTGTAGCTCACCCGAGCAGCAGTTGACGATAGCGGATCGCCACTGCCTCATGCCCGTAACAGAGACAAAGCTGGCGCAGTGGCTGAGGCCATAGCATCAGAATTATTCGCCGCCTGTTTCATGCAATGGGGTCGGCGAAGCCGGTGAATAACTTTGCGGTAAAGAAGTAGCTGAAGAATCTAGACCGTAGTTCCTGCTAGCGCGAAGTCGCCGTCTCCAGCTCGACCGTCGCCTTGCGCTCGAGCTTTCCCCACCCCACAAGGCGTCCGCGCAGCGCCGCGAACACCGAGCGCACGACCACCCAGTACATCACCTGGCGGTACGCGAAGCGCTGCAGGAAGATCAGCCAGGTGAGCGACTTGTCCTCGTCCGGCTCGAGCATGAACGCGAGTATCGAGGCTACCCAGTCGATGATCAGGAACACCGCGTAGTACGTGAGCACCTGCTCGACCGACGTCATCGCGTACGTCGCGCCGTGCTGCTCGCGAATCGCCCACGCGGACCAGAGGCTGAGCACGAACATCAGGTCGGCGATCGGCGAAAGGAATGGATAGATGATCTGGAAGAGCAGCACGTTCGGCAGCGCCACGAAGCCGAGCGATCCGTAGCGCGGGCGGAAAAACGTGCGACGATGCTTCCAGAGGCATTGCAGCGTGCCGAACGACCACCGGAAGCGCTGCTTCGCAAGGCCGCCAAGTGTGTCGGGCGCCTCCGTGTAGCCAATCGCCTCGTCGGCGTACGCGATCGAGAAGCCGCGCCTTCGAATCGACAGCGTGAGATCCTGATCCTCTGCCAGCGTGTCTTCGCTGAATCCACCCGCCTTCTCAACGAGCGACTTTCGCCATGCGCCCACGGCACCCGGCACGACGGTGATGCAGTTGAGCAGCGAGAACGCACGCCGATCGAGATTCTGGCTGGTGACGTACTCGATCGCCTGCCACCGCGTGACGAGGTTGATGCGGTTGCCTACCTTCGCGTTTCCCGCAACCGCGCCCACCTTCGGATCGTGCAGCGGCTCGACGAGCTCCGCCACGGTGTTCGGCGCAAAGAGTGTGTCCGCATCGAGACAGATCACGATCTCGCCGCGCGCGTAGGAGAGCCCGAGATTGAGCGCGCTCGCCTTCCCGCCGTTCGGTTTGCGAAACACTCGCACGCGTGGGTGGTCTCCGAACGCCGCGCACGCGACATCGTACGTCGAATCGGGCGACCCATCATCCACCACCACTACCTCGAGCTCGCCCGGATACTCCTGCGAGATGAGAGTCTCGATCGTGCGCGCGATGACCATCTCCTCCTTGTACGCAGGCACGATCACGCTCACCGACGGCGCGAAAGTGATCGGCGCGTCGCGGTTCTGGTGGAGCTTGATGTGCTGGATCACCGCGAGAATGGTCATGAACACCAGTCGCGCAAAGCCGAGGAAGATGGCGAGAAAAAAGATCCAGTAGAGCAGCCACTGCAAAACGCTGAGCGTTCCCCACCCGACTAGCTCACCCGCCCGCGCGAGCGCATTCCGCGGCGGAAGTCCCGGCATCGCCTGATCGCGCGTGAGACCGATCAGCTGCGACAGCGGCACCACCGTGTCACCCACGGCGCGCAGCGTGTCGATGAGCGGTCCCAGCGCCGCGACGGTCTGGCTGCGATTGCCCCCGCCGTCGTGCAGCAACACCACGTTGCCGCGCGAGCGCTGAGCAAGAACGGTGTCGATGATCGTCCGCACGCCGGGCGACTGCCAATCCTCCGAATCGATGTGCAGACCTATGATGAGATAACCGCGCTCCTTCGCGATCTGTGCCGGCACGAGCTCGTCCAGCGTCGTCGGCTCGGCGTCTCCGAAGTACGGGGGACGGAAGAACGCGGTGCGTCTGCCCAGCACCGCCTCAAACAATCGCTCGGTGGCGTCGAGCTCGAGCTTGGTGCGCTTCTCGCTCGTGAGCGCGAGGTTGGGATGCAGGAAGGTGTGATTCCCGATCAGATGTCCCTCGTTCACGATCCGCCGCAGCAGCGGTAGATGTCGCTCTGCATTCTCGCCGATGAGAAAGAACGTCGCGGTCACTCCGCGCGACTTCAGCGTGTCGAGAATCATCGGCGTCCACCTGCCGTCGGGCCCATCGTCGAAAGTGAGCGCGATGAGGTGCGGATCGCTGCTCCCGTACCGGTTCACTATGTACGGCGTGCCCACCTTCTGAATCACCTCATCGATCACCAGATGAGTTTTCGGATCGATGCGCAACGTGCGGCTCCCCGAGTCCGGAGTCGCGAAGAGATCCAGGATCTCGCCGTTGCCCTCGATCTCCGCGTCGTAGCCCGGCGGAATGACGGTGAGGAGCGACGCGGAAGAATCGATGCCCGTTTTGCCGATCACGCGCCAGATCGCGGGATCCTCGGAGCCCATTCGCCAGATTCCCATGCCGGCCGTGCCAAGCGACTGGGCGGCGAGCGATTGATTGTACGCCGTGATGGCGTCGAGATACCACGCCAGGTGATCTGTGGAATCGCGGTCCGTCCACGTTGCGTACGGGTTGAGCGTCGCCGAGTCGAAGTGGAGAGATTTCTTGTCCGCCTTTCGAACCGCGGACATTATCTCCTGGAAGGTGAGCTGCTGCCCATTCGTCGTGCTGTCGCCATCGTTCCAGTCGTAGCCGTATGCGCCGACGATCGGGATCGCCTTCTGAGCCGGCACGAATCGCAGCATGTGCTTGGCCTTCTCGACGAACCATTGCTGGCTGGCTATCGGTCCGGGATCGCCCGCCTTACCATAGTGCTCATCGTACAACATCAGAAACAGGTAATCGTTCACCGCTCCGAAGCGCGACAATTGATGGTCACTGTCGTTAACCGACGCGGCCTGTGTGACGAGCTTCTTCATTGGTGCAAGTCGCCGCTTCAGGTCGGCGGCGAATGAGGCAATGACCTCGGTGAGCTCCTGCGGCTCCTCCTCGAAGTCCAGCGTCACCCCGCCCATGTCATAGTAGGCGACGCTATCGGTGAGCTGTTTGAGCGCGAGTGAGCGCGACGCGGAGTCGGTGAGCATGTGGCGCAGCCCCGCGGCATCCCAGCGCTTGGTGGCGGAGTCGAAGTTGCTCACCATGATGAAGATCTGCGGCCGCTCCTTTGGATCCGGGACGGCGCTCGCGATCGTGATCGCAACCCGCCGATCGATCCGCATCCTCAGTCCGCGTCCGTTGGGAGCAAGCCACGCGCACTCGCAGACCACCCAGTCGAGATCGTCCGCGTGGTGGAGCAGCGCGTCGAGCGAATTGTCGTCCCAGGTGACGTAGAAGCCGGCGACGATCGGGGCCCCCGGTGGACGCGTGCGTCCCGGCACGCCGCGGCCGCGCACGGGAAGCTGATCCGCGCGCATCCCCGTCGGCGTGCGATTTTTCCTAAGCGCGAAGAAGAGCTGCAGCTTCTTGGAGAGTCGCTCGCGCTCGATCTTGCTCGTGCTGATCCGTGGCGCGCGCGCGAACGGCTCGCCGTTCAGAGGGATCTGCGGGAGAAGTGGCGGGATGATCACCATGGTGAGGGTGACCGCCGCGATCGCCGTCGTGATGAGCCCCACGACAATCGCAGCCCGCCTTAGGCGCCGCCAGCGGCGCCCCGTCTCGTCCAGGAAAACCGGTGCGCGGCGAGGTGAGCGGGGACGATGTTCCACAGGATTCAAGTTAACGCCGGGCCCTGAGCGTTGAACATGAGACGATTCCAATCTGCGCCGACATTCATGAGCGATTTATAACGGGCGGCGTCGTTAATGAAGAGACTGAAGCGCCGATAATCAAAGGGGAGAGCAAGAGACACAGTATCACCCACACACTCTGTACCCCACGACTTCCCGAGAGGATCGGTCAATGCGCAAGATTACTCACTCAGCCAGCCACGAGATGTCGATTGCTTCGCCATTTGCAGTGCGCTCGCTGTCACGCGCGATCATTGCCTTGACCGCAATCGGCGGACTCGCGGCCTGTTCCGCAGACCAGCAGATAACCAGCAACGCCCAGCAGCACGAGCCCGCCGTGACGGTCTCGGCGTCGCCCGCATTCGTCTACGTCTCCGATTCGAGCGGCGTCAATCAGCTCTGGCAGTATGCGGGCGGCGTCACCTCGCGCCTCACCTTCACGGACATGGTCGACAAGGACCCGCACAGCGCGGCCGGTCACCTGGTGTTCGCGTCTTACCGCGACGGAGATGAAGAGATCTATATGGGCCGCACCGACCTGTCCGGCCTCAAGCGTCTCACCACCAGCGCCGGCGAAGATGAGCAGCCGAACTTGAGCCCGGATGGCTCGCGGATCGCGTTTGTCAGCTACCGCTCGGGCACGCCGCGGATCTGGGTCATGGATTCGACCGGCGCGAACCAGACGGCTCTCTCGACCGGTTCGGAGAGCTATGTTCCGGAATCCGCGCCGTCGTGGAGCCGGGATGGCACGCAGCTCGTGTACACGTCCACACGCTCGGGGATGTCACAGGTATTCGTGATCCCGGCAGCCGGTGGAACTCCCGTACAGCTCTCCCGCGAGATGAACGGCGCGTTCAACCCGGTCTGGAGCGCGGATGGCAGCCAGATCTACTTCGTGAGCGTGATGGGCGAGCCGTCGCTCCGCGCCGTGACGGTTGCAACCGGTGAGACGTCAGACTGGGTATACGATGCCGCCGGCATCGGCGAACCCTCGTGTTCGTCAGCCGGCTGCATTGCTGTCGAAGGTGCGTACGGCAGCAACGGCAGCATCGTCTCGATCAATCAGGACCTGTCGACCACTACCCTCGTGGCGACGCCAGCCAACGAGACGAGCCCGACCATCCTCGTTCGCTGAACGAGGATGATCTCCGCCCCTCTTTCTCCAAGCGCCATCGTGACAGCACCAGAGATGCTTCTGACGGACCGCCGCACAGTGCGCGTGCTGCTCGTGGACGACGAGGAAGCGATTCGGCTGTCGCTGAGCACGTTCCTCACCCGCTCAGGCTACGACGTCGACACCGCCGGCTCGGCCGCACAGGCGCTGGAGATGCTCGAGTGCGGACACTACGCGCTCATGCTGAGCGACATTCGCATGCCGGGGATGACGGGCGTGGAGCTGGTGCCGCGGGCACTCGCGTCCAATCCCGACCTCGCGATCGTGATGCTGACGGCGGTGAACGATGCGCCGACGGCCACCGAGGCGCTCTCACGCGGCGCCATGGGTTACCTGACCAAGCCCGTCGAGCTTCAGGATTTGCACGAGTCGATTCTCAAGGCGCTCCATCGCCGCGAGATGCTGCTGCAGCAGAAGGAGATCGACCACGTAATCCGCGAGGAAGTCGCGATTCGTACGGGTGAGCTCGAGCGCGAGAAGTCCGCGCTGCGCGATCTCACCATCCAGGTTGCGGAGTCGCTCGTGATCGCGATGGAGGCGAAGAACCCGTACATGCGCGGACGGTCCATCCGCATCGGGGAGCTGGCTGCCTCGATCGCCGACGAGATGGCGCTCGACGTCGACACCGTGGAGAGCGCTCGGCTCGCGGCACGGCTCATGGATGTGGGCAAGATCGGGATTCGGGAGGAGATTCTCAACAAGCCCGGCTCACTCACGCCCGATGAGTTCGCGCACGTGAAGCAGCACGTCGAGATCGGGCTCAACATCCTCGCGCCCATGAAGCACCTCGGCACGGTGCTCGACTACGTCCGCGATCACCACGAACACTTCGATGGGTCGGGCTATCCCCGGCAGCTGAGCGAGAATCAGATTTCGATTGGCGGACGGATTCTCGCCGCCGCCGACGCGTACGATGCGCTGACGTCCGGCCGCTCGTATCAGGAACCGCTGATGCCGCACAAGACGCTCGACTATCTCGGCGAACGCGTCGGCTCGCTGCTGGACCCCGCGGTGTTCGTGGCACTTAGCGCGGTTGTGCGCCGCCGGCGGTCGCTCACATTCATCACGGCAATCCCTAACTGAGCCTCGGCGAGCGTCGTGACGATGCGCTCGCGTGGTGCACGGGGCGCAGCTGGACGTGGCGGGCACTGTTGCTCGCCTACCTCGCGTACGTCTCCTGCCGTACGCTAACGGACTACGAGTACTGGAACATCTTTGCCGGGATCACGCTCGTGGTGCACGAGTCCGGGCACGTGATCTTCAGCCCGTTCGGGGAGCTTCTGGAAGCCGCCGGCGGAAGCATCATGCAGATCGCGACCCCGCTCATCGCCGCATATCTGTTCCTTCGCCAGCGCGAGTACTTCGGAATCTCCGTCGCGCTCGCATGGCTCTCGATGAGCCTCGGCAATCTCGCGGCCTACGTGGGCGATGCGCGAAGCCAGGATCTTCCGCTCGTGAGCATGGGGAGCGGCGATCCGATCCACGACTGGCACTTCATCCTCGGCCGTTTCGGGATGCTCGGCGACGACCACTCGCTCGCGCGCTTCACGCTCTTTCTCGGCGCTCTCTCGCTGATTGGGGCTGTAGCGCTGGGTGCGTGGCTCTGTGCGGCGATGCGGAGTCTGCCCGCCAAGCAACCTTCCGTGGACGAGGTGCTCGGCAGCGAGTAATAGAGCGGCTCTTTCACGCGCGTCGACATCGCAAGGTTCACGGCGAGCCCCAGCAGGTAGAGGTGAGCCGATAGCTGTGAGATGTGAGCCGTTACCAGAGTTTCTTCAGCATCCCTTTCGATACGAGTGCGTCACGCGGCACAACGAGTGGCACGGAGCGTATTCGCCCCCTCGGCGCAGGCTGATAGCTCACGGCCATCAGCTCACGAGCTTATAGCTTGAGCTCACCTTGGTCCTCGAGATGCTCACCCGCCTCGAGATGCCTCCCGCGGTCTCGAAGATGTAGCGTTTAAAGCAACGTTCCTCTGAGGATAAGCACCGCCACGCTGAAGTAGATGATCAGCCCCGTCACGTCCACCAGCGTGGCGACGAAGGGCGCGGACGCGCTGGCGGGATCGAAACCGAAGCGACGCAGCACGAACGGGAGCATCGAGCCCGCTAACGATCCGAATGTCACTACGCCCACGAGCGCCGACGACACCGTGAGCGCCACGAGCAAATGGTGCGAGCCGTAGTTGTACCATCCGAACCGTTGCCACAACATGATTCGTATGAAGCCGATAACGCCGAGAATCAGGCCAAGCACGATGCCGGAAGGAAGCTCGCGGACGGCGACGCGCCACCAGTCGCGGAGCGTCACCTCGCGCAGCGCCATCGCGCGGATGATGAGCGACGTCGCCTGCGACCCGGAGTTTCCGCCGGAGCTGATGATGAGCGGAATGAACAGCGCCAGCACCACCGCCTTGCTGATTTCTCCCTCGAAGAAGCCCATGGCGGTCGCCGTGAGCATCTCGCCAATGAACAGCGCGCAGAGCCACCCCGCGCGCTTCTTGATCATGGCAAAGAGGCCGATCTCCATGTACGGTTCGTCGAGCGCCTCCATACCTCCGAACTTCTGCACGTCCTCCGTCTGCTCACGAACGATCGCGTCGATCACGTCGTCCACCGTCACGATGCCGAGGAGGTGTCCGCCCTCATCGACCACAGGGACGGCTAGCAGGTTGTACTTGGAGAGTACGCGGGCGACATCCTCGCGGTCGGTGGTGGGCGTGACGGTAAGCGGCACTCGCTGCGGGCCCACCTCGAGCACGCGAGCGTTCCTGTCGGCCATCATCAGCTGACGCAGCGACACGACGTGTACCATGCGCTGGGTCACGTCGAGCACGTAGATGGTGTAGACGGTTTCCTTCGCGCCCCCCACTCTGGCGATGTACTTGAGCGTCTGATCCACAGTCCAGTCGCTCGGTACGGTGACCGCTTCCGTCGTCATGATTCCGCCCGCGACCTCCGGCGGATAGCGGAGCAGCAGGGCGAGCGACTGGCGCGTTGGCGCGTCGAGCGGCTTCGCCAGTCGATCGCGCTCACTCTGCGGGAGCTCGCGAAAGAGATCCGCCTGCTGGTCCGCAGACATCGCCTCGAGCAGCGGCGCCGCGGTAGCCGCATCGATCTTCTCGAAAATCTCGGCACGCCCCTCGAGCTCCGGCTCGTCGAACACCTGCACGACGAGGTCAAAGGGGAGCGCCTTGATCAGCTGCGCGGCCGCATCCGGCTGCAGCCTGCTCAATGCTTCCGCGACGTCCACGGGTCGCATCGCGGATAGCATCTCCGCAAGCTCCGCCGGATCTCCGGAGAGGAGATAGAGTAGCTCTGGGGAGTGCGCTTCGATCATCTCAGACCTCGACGACGTCTGCGGTGGAGCGCGGCGGGCTGCCGCGCCATGCGGCGTACACCCAAATGGCACCACTCACGGTCACTGCCACGGGAATCACCAATACACCCCTGCCGATCGAGCTGCGATCCGAGATCAGGCCGATCAGCGTGGGCGACGGCACATCGCCCAGCAGGTGGATGCAGAAGATACACAACGCCATCGCCGCAGCGCGCATCCCTGCGGGCACCATGTCGATGAGCTTCGAGTTGATCGGCGCCGTGCATGTAAATATCAGAAGCTCCGCAGAGAATAACGTAACCAGATACACGTTGATGCTGGGTGTCGTAAGTGCGATCCACGCGAGTGGCGCAGCCAGCATGGTCGTCACTCCCGAGAGCCAGAGATACGCCTCCCGCCACTTTCGCAGCAGACGGTCGCCGATCCAGCCTCCGCCAAGTGATCCGACGAGCCCCGAGATCACGAGCATGCCGCCCAGCTGCGCGTTCGCCGCGGCGCTACTCAAGCCGTGCGTGCGCTGCAGAAACACCGGCATCCAGGCACCGATGCCGCCCATGGCGAAGGTGTACGCGGTGTAACCCAGCACCGTGAGGCGATACTGCGGGTTCCTGAGCAGCAACAAATACTTTCGAATCGCGCCCTGCGTGCGGGTGGCGGCACGCGTGGGAGTACGCTCGACGTTCATGTGAAGCACGGACCACGCCATCACCAGGCCGGGCACACCGGCCACGAAGAATGCTTCGCGCCATCCCCAGTGCGCGTCGACGAAACCGCCGAGACCGTAGCCGAGCGCCGCACCCACCGGAGTTGCGGCGAAGTAAATCGCGAAGGCACGTCCCCGCGTGCGCTCCGAGAAATAGTCCGCGAGAATTGCTGGTGATATCGCGGAATAGGCGGCCTCCCCAATGCCCACTATCGCGCGCGCGCCGAGGAGCTCCGGCATCGTGCGCGCGAGTCCGCCGAGCGCCGTGGCGATGCTCCAGAGGAGAATGCCGGCGGCCATCCATTTGGTGCGGCTCGGCCTGTCCCCTACCGCGCCGAAGAAGGGCGCCGCCAGCAGATAGACGAGCAGGAACGCTGTCGAGCCGAGCCCGATCTGGAAGTCCGACGGATGCAACGATGATCGCTTGATGCTTTCCGATACGGCGGGAAAGACGAAGCGGTCGATGTAGTTCAGGAGATTGATCGCGGTGAGGATCGCGAGGACGCCTCTCGCGCCGCGCCGCTCTCCCTCGTGCATGCCGCCTTTCGTCGTCATCGCGCTCCCGGATTGCGCAGCACCAATCTGGCGACACCGTGCGCGAACCGATAGCGAGGCGCGTTGCTGGCCGCGATCGCATGGAATAGACTTAGCGCACTTTCCACTACCGAGGCTAATGCACGTACTCACTTTCACGCTGCTGACACTCACGGGCGCGCTGGTAGCCGGCCTCGTTGGCGCGCTCACGGGACTCGGCGGCGGCGTGATCCTCGTTCCGCTGCTCACGCTCGGCTTTGGCGTCGACATTCGTTACGCAATCGGTGCGTCCCTGGTCTGCGTGATCGCGACCTCGTCGGGAGCGGCGGCCGCGTTCGTGAAGGAGGGTTTCACCAACATCCGCATCGGGATGTTCCTCGAGATCGCGACCACCGTGGGCGCGCTGCTCGGCACCGTGGTCGCTGCCTACGTGTCGTCCTCCACACTCGCGGTCATCTTCGGCATCGTGCTGCTCTTCTCGTCTGTGCAGGCGATGCGGCCGCGCGAGGAGCACATCACGCTCACCGCGCCCGGGTCGCTCGGCGACCGGCTTCGGCTAGGATCGACGTACCCGGTGAACGGATCGCTAGTGAGCTACGGCGTGGAGCACGTGCCCGCCGGCTTCGTGATGATGTTCGGCGCCGGCATGCTCTCGGCGCTCCTCGGCATTGGGTCGGGAGTGGTGAAGGTGCTCGCCCTCGACCGTGCGATGCACCTGCCATACAAGGTGTCCACGACCACCAGCAATTTCAT
Source organism: Gemmatimonadaceae bacterium (assembly GCA_025450815.1). Classification (GTDB taxonomy): domain Bacteria; phylum Gemmatimonadota; class Gemmatimonadetes; order Gemmatimonadales; family Gemmatimonadaceae; genus FEN-1250. Next base: position 1,321 of record JANWLO010000160.1, on the reverse strand, counting down.
GATCGGGGTGACGGCCGCCGCCAGCGCGGGCGTCTACCTTCACCGCGGATACGTCGACCCCGCCCTCGCGCTCCCGGTTGTGCTAGGCGTGCTCGCCGGCGCCATGCTTGGCGCACGCCTGCTAACCGCCGTGCGCGTCAAGCCGCTACGAATTCTTTTCACACTGATCATGGTCGCGCTCGCGTTCGAGATGCTCTACCAGGGGCTGACGAAGCACATATGAGCGACGCGCCGATTCACGACTCGCACGAGGATTTCGCGCTGGAGCAGCGCCTTGGTACCCTGCTGCGCGCGGGGGTGCTCCTGTCGGCCGCCGTAACGCTGGTAGGCGGAATCATGTATCTCGTAGTCCACGGGGGCGACATAACGCACTATCACGTGTTCAGCGGCGAGCGCGCCGAGCTGCGCACCGTTGGCGGCACGGTAAAGGGCGTGATTCGCGGCGACAGCGCGGCGATCATTCAGCTCGGCGTGCTGTTGCTGATCGCAACGCCGGTGGCGCGCGTCTTCATGTCCGTCATCGGTTTCATGAAGGAGCGCGACTGGCTATACGTGGGTTGCTCGCTGATCGTGCTCGCGATCCTGGTATTTAGCTTGTCGCATGGCGGGTAGCGAACCCCTGTCATCGGCGTGCTCTTTGGCGTCGGGAAAAGCTGACAGCTCAGAGCTAACAGCTCCGGAGCTACCAGCTGGGGCCCGCTGTGAGTATCGCGATGCCGGCGTGCATCACGAGGCCGAAGGTGTGCCCAAGCTCTAAGCTCGTGAGCTGTTAGCTCTGAGCTGTCAGCTTGCTCTGTGCGCCTTCCCTCCCGTGCGCCGAAACTTCATCATCGACCGATGGCCGCCGTCAGTCCGACGATGATCGAGCGGCCCGCGGAAGGCTCGTAGAACTTGCCGGCCGCCGCGTTGATCGCCACCGATGCGATGTAGTGTTTGTCGAACAGATTCTGAATTCCGATCGTGGGGCTAAGCCACGGCCGTCCGAAGATTGCCGTGCCGCCTACGCGGATGTTGGCGATCGCGTAGCCCGCGGCCTGCGCCGTGTTCTGATCGTCCACCCACTGCGCGGTCTTCCCCTGCCCCTCGAGCGTGGCGTACACCGCGCGGTAACGCCACGTCGCGCTGGCCTGCAGCTGGTGTACCGGAATTGCCGGGATCTCGTTCCCGGCGTACTGGGTGCCGGACACGTCGTAATCGCGGAATCGGAAGTGTGAATAGGTGTAGGATGCGGCGAGGGTGAACGCATTCACCTCGGTGCTCAGCGCGGCTTCGATGCCCTGCCGGCGCGTGCGGCCGGCATTGCGGTAGTATGTGCGCCCGG
>JANWLO010000159.1 GCA_025450815.1 Gemmatimonadaceae bacterium | reverse complement strand
GCGATGCCCGCGATGCCGGCGACCATCGCCGTCGCCGCGTTGCTCGCATCGATTCCGCCGATCGCGACGGCCGGCCGCGCGCACCTCTCCGCGAGCCGACGCAGCTCCTCCGCTCCGATCGCTGCGCCCGCATCACCCTTCGACGCGGTCGCGAACACCGGCCCAATTCCGACGTAGTCCGCATCCACCGCTTGCAGCACCTCCGCATCGTTCCCCACCGACACGCCGACGATCCGAGCCGGTCCGACGAGCCGCCGCACCGCCGCTGCCGGCAAATCCTCCGGTCCCACGTGCACTCCCGCCGCGCCCGCGGCGATCGCGAGGTCCGCGCGGTCGTTCATGATGAGCGGCACGCTCCGCGGAAGCGCAGCGATGAGTGCGCGCGCTACTTCCACCTGCGTTCGTGCATTCGCATCTTTGAGACGAAGCTGCACCATCGTCGCGCCGCCACGCACGCACGCGAGCGCGCGCTGCACGATCTCATCGGCGCCGCCACGCGCGCCGTCGGTGATCGCGACCAGCGTCAGCGATTCGGGATTCAGCATACGGGAGCGCCATGAATGACCGGCCAGCGCGAGCGATTCGCGGCGCGACGACCGTCGAGAACGATACGCCGGAGCAGATCCGTCACGCGACGCGCGAGCTGCTCGAGACGATCGTTACGCGCAACGGGATCTCCTCCGCCGACGTCATCAGCGCGATCTTCACGGTCACGCACGATCTCACGAGCGAGTTCCCCGCGCACGCCGCGCGGGAGCTCGGCTGGCTCGACGTACCGCTCCTTTGCACGCTCGAGATTCCCGTGCCCGGCTCACTTCCCAAGTGCATCCGCGTTCTCCTGCACGTCGAGTCTCGCGCGTCGCGTGCCGATATTCGGCACGTCTATCTCCATGACGCCCAGGGGCTTCGTCCCGATCTCCCGGCCTGATCCGGTTCAGTTGCGACTCGGATGCTCGCGCCGCTCACGCCGAGCTTCCTGCACCGCCTCCGTGTGCGCCTTGAAGGTCGTGCGAAACTCGTGGTGCCCATCCGGACTCGCAACGAAATAGAGATACGGAACGGCAGCGGGGAAGAGCGCCGCCTCGATGCTCGCCTTCCCGGGCGAGGCTATGGGACCGGGCGGCAGCCCCGGATGACGGTACGTGTTGTACGGTGATTCCACGGCAAGGTCCCGGTAGTAGAGCCGCTCGTGGTGCGCTCCCAATGCGTATTCCACGGTGGGATCCGCCTGCAGCGGCATCTGCAGCCGCAGCCGATTGTGATATACCGCCGAGATGACTGGGCGCTCCTCCGGCAGCCTCGCCTCGCGCTCGATGATCGACGCGAGCGTGATGATATCGTTCCTGCTCATCGCGAGCTGCTGCAGCCTCTCGTCCCATGCAGGGTCCCACACATGGAGGAAGCGATTCACCATCTCGCGCACCGCCGCTCTCGGCGAGGTGCCGTACGAGAAGATGTACGTATCCGGAAAGAGATATCCCTCGAGCGTCGGCGTGGGCAGGTCGAGCTCGCGCAGGAGCGCAGTGTCGCGAACGGCGGAGTCCACCGAATCCTCGGGAGCGCCGAGCGCCGTGGCGAGGGCGGGGACGATGTTGAGGAGGCTCCACCCCTCGGGAATAGTCACGCGCCGGTCGAGTCCCTCGCCGTCGCGGAGCGCGTGGATGAGCATCGTCCACGACTCGCCTCGCTTGAGGGTGTAGGTGCCCGCCTTGATGGCGCGGTCGTCACTCGTCGTCTTCGCGTATAGCCGGAACAGTCGAGGCCACGCCACCAGCCCCGCGCGATGCAGGCTGTCGGCTGCGGTGCGCAGGCTGGCGCCAGGCGGGATCGTCACCGTCACGCGCGTGCCCACGCTGCTGCTGTCGCACGAGGCGACGACGAGGGTGACAGCGAGCGCGAGGCACGCGGCCGCGAGCGCGCTACGGCGCGAGACGAAGCGCATGCTGAAGCAGGATCGTGGCGGCGAGCGAATCGACGTCGCCCTTCCGGCCGCGCGTAGTGCCACCCATCTCCTTCACCGCGCGGAGCGCCGCAGCGGTGGTATAGCGCTCGTCCACCAGCGTCACGGGCAATCCCGTTCGCTTCTCCAGCTCCGCCGCGATCTGCTTCGTCTCGATCGAGCGCGGAGTGTCGTCGCCGCGATCATCCAGCGGGAGCCCCACCACGAACGCCGTCGCCTCGGCCGCCTGCGCACGCCGCACGATCTCCGCGATTGGCGGGCGCTTGCCCGCGCGGCGCAAAATGAAGCCGGCCGGCGTCGCGATCGTGCGCGACGGGTCGCTCACGGCGAGCCCCACGCGCCGTTCGCCGTAGTCCACGGCGAGGATGCGTCCCGGATACGGTGCGCTTCCCCCGAGCGTGGACACGATCACCCCTGCGCCATCGACGTGAAGAACTCGCGATTCGTCTTCGTTCGCGACATCCGCTGCAGCAGGAACTCGATCGCCTCGGTGGATGGCATGTCGCTGAGAAAGTTGCGCAGCAGGTAGACGCGATTGAGCTCCGCCTGATCGAGCAGCAGCTCCTCCTTTCGAGTACCGGAGCGCCCAATGTCGATGGCAGGAAACACGCGGCGATCCGCGATCTTGCGATCTAGCACGAGCTCCATGTTGCCCGTGCCCTTGAACTCCTCGAAGATCACTTCGTCCATTCGCGAGCCGGTTTCCACGAGCGCCGTGGCGATGATCGTGAGCGAGCCGCCTTCATCGATGTTGCGCGCCGCGCCGAAGAAGTGCTTCGGCTTGTGGAGCGCGTGCGCGTCCACGCCGCCCGAGAGGATCTTTCCCGAATGCGGCACGATCACGTTGTGTGCGCGCGCGAGTCGCGTGATGGAGTCGAGGAGAATCACGACATCGCGCCCGTGCTCGACCAGGCGCTTCGCCTTCTCGATCACCATGTCGGCCACCTGAACGTGGCGATCCGCCGGCTCGTCGAACGTCGAGCTGATTACCTCCGCGGACTTCATCTGCTCCTGCATGTCCGTGACTTCTTCGGGGCGCTCGTCGATGAGCAGCACGATCAGCGTGACCTCCGGATGATTCTCCGCGATCGCATTCGCCATCTTCTGCATCAGGATCGTCTTGCCCGCGCGAGGGGGGGCGACGATCAGCCCGCGCTGTCCCTTGCCAATGGGCGCGATCAGATCGACCACGCGCATGCTGAGATCCTCGCTCGGCGACTCGAGGCGCAGACGCACATCGGGATAGCGCGGGCGCAGATTATCGAAGGTGATGCGCTGCTTCGCCGTGTCCGGATCGTGGCCGTTGATGGTTTCCACCTTGAGGAGCGCGAGGTAGCGCTCACCTTCCTTGGGTGGGCGCACCTGGCCCGCGACGGTGTCGCCCGTACGCAGGTCGAAGCGCTTGATTTGCGATGGTGATACGTAGATGTCGTCGGGGCCGTAGAGGTAGTTCCAATCCTGGCTGCGCAGAAATCCGTAGCCCTCGGGGAGGATCTCGAGCACGCCCTCTCCGCGCAGCACCGCATCCGCGTCGAGCAGAATCTGCTCGATGCGGAAGATGAGATCCTGCTTTCGGAGCCCTGAGAAGTTGGAGATATTGAGCTCGTCCGCCATCGACTGCAGCTCGGCGACCGACTTCTGCTTTAGCTCGGAGATGTCCACAACCGTGCGGTCTGGGGGGAGGGCGTTCTCACTCGCTGTAGCGCTGGCACCGACGAGGTGCGAGGACGGGGCGTGCGACCGGGGTTGTCGCGCGCCGCGAAACGCGACACGATGGCGAGTGGGGAAAGACGAGGCGGCGGGGCGGGGGGCAACGACCTGCGGGAAAACCCAAGGTAACGTGCCGAAAAATGGTGGTCAAGAGTGACCGAGGTCCCTGTCACATCATACTTTACGCACTGGCGGCATCTGCCGTTGGGCGACCGCGAAATCATCGAGGGAGCGGTGCCGCCCGCGCACGCGGGTCCGTCGCCGGAGCTCGCTGCCGCGATCGCGCGATGGCCCGGTTCACACTACTGGGAGGATTCGCCCGCGGGCCGCACGCTCGTGCTCGCGGCCGAAACTCACGCGCCGCGCGAGCGGTGGTGGGTGCACGGGGTGCTTCTGCTGTTGACACTGTTGTCGATGACAGTGGCAGGCGCGACCTTCGCGGGAATTCCGGCAACGTGGCACTTGCCGTCGCTCGAAGCGATGCGAGTTGGAATGTGGTTCTCGCTTCCACTCTGCGTTATTCTCGCGGCGCACGAATCAGGCCACTACCTGGTGTCGCGACGCTACCGCGTGAACGCGAGTCCGCCGTACTTCCTCCCGTATCCGCCGCAGTTCGGATTGCTCGGCACCATGGGCGCTTTCATTCGCCTCCGTTCGCCCGTCTATGATCGGCGCACGCTCTTCGACATCGGCGTGGCGGGTCCGTTTGCGGGCATCGTCGTCGCAATACCGATCCTGCTCATCGGTCTTGCACACAGCGCTACCGTCGCGCTTCCGGGAGCGCCGTTCGCGCACCAGCTCATCATCGTCGAGCGATGGCAGCTGCTGCTCGGCGATTCGCTGCTCCTGAGCCTCTGCCGCGCCATTGTGGGATCGCAAGGGACGATCGCGCTCTCGCCGCTGGCAATCGCCGGGTGGACAGGACTCTTCATCACGTGCCTGAATCTGCTCCCGCTCGCGCAGCTCGACGGCGGACACATCACCTACGCGCTGTTCGGCGATAAGCAGCAGTGGATGGCGCGCTTCTTCTGGCTGCTCCTCATCCCGCTCGGCGTACTGTGGCAGGGATGGTGGCTTTGGGCCGTCCTCGCGCTCATCATCGGACGTGGACGGCTTGGCCATCCGATGATCGTGGCCCCCGAGCGACCGCTCGATGCTCGACGACAGCTTCTCGCATGGCTCTCGATAGTGCTCCTGATCGTGACGTTCGCACCGGTCGCGATCGTCGCCCCGGGGTTGTAGCTAGAACGGCGAGTAGCGTTCGGGATTCTTTCCGACGTCGGCGGCCATGCGCGCGAGCTGGCGGCGGAACTCTTCGAGATCGCGACGGAGCGCGTCGTCGTTGAGCAGCCGGCCCACGGTTCCGTTCTCGAGCGAGATGCGCAGCCTGAGACTGTCTAGCGCCGCGCGCGCGTCGGCTCGCGTGCGACGGAGGGTGGAGTCCGTCCGGATGCGACTGAGCGTCCCGGGCCCATTCAGGAAACTGAGCAGGGTGTCCGCTGTCGCAAGCACTTCCCGCGCGCTGTCGACCAGCGCGTGGTGCTCCAGCAGACGCGCGAGCGTGCCGTTTCTCTGACGCCTCTCGATGGTCGCTACACGCTTGACGAGTAGCTGCAGCCCGGCTGCGCGCTCGCCCATGCCGCTGAGCCGAGTTGACGTGCGCGACAGATCGCTGCCGATCGCTCGCAGACTTCCCACGATCTGTGGCAGATCGCGCCCCGCGGCCGCGAGCTCGTTCGACCGAAGATCCGGATCGATCACCGAGACTCGCGTGAGCGTGTCACCCGGCATCAACGCCGTCGCGCCTTTGGATCCAACGGACAGTGCGACGACCTGCGCGCCGATGTACGTGCCGCCCGGCTTGAACTCGACGCGCGAGTCCTGGCGAATGAACGGCTGGTACGGGCTCATGATCTCCATCTCGAGCACCGTTTGAACGGAGCTGTCACCGGGCAATGCGCGAAAGCCAACGTCCTTTACGATGCCGACCTTCTGCCCCTCCAGCCACACGTCCGTGCCCTTGAAGATGCCGCTCGCATCGGATGCGAGAATGTACGCGACGTACGTCTTTCCCCTGAGCGATCCGACGCGCGCGAACGCGATGATGGAGATTGCGCCGATGACTATCAGCGCGATGGCCGAGAGGCCGCCGACGAGCTTCCGCCACGGGGGAGGACCGAACGCCATGACTCGTTAGGCCTCGGGGGGGTGTGCGCGCATGCCAGCGCACAGGGCAAAGGGCGGGCCGGAGCGTCTGGCCACTTCGCGCGAGGGTGATAGCTTCCGGCGTGCGTCGCGATCTTTTCTCACTGGCTCGCTCCCCGTTCGATGTGCTGGTCATCGGCGGCGGTATCGTCGGCGCGTGCACCGCGCGCGACGCCGCGCTCCGTGGTCTCTCCGTGGCGCTCGTGGAGCGCGACGACTTCTGCGGCGGCATCTCCTGGAACAGTCTCAAGATCGTGCACGGCGGTCTCCGTTCGCTGCAGTCGCTCGATATCGCGCAGGCGCGCCACTTCGTTCGGGAGCGCCGCGCGTGGCTCACCGTCGCGCCGCACCTCGTCGAGCCGCTCCCATTCGTCGTTCCCACTCGTGGTGCCGGTCGCGAGTCTGAGCTCCTGATGCGCGCGGGGATCGCCCTCAATGATATCGTGTCGCGCGACCGGAACTATGGTGTCTCCACATCCCGACGACTCTCGCGCGGGCGTGCAGTCGGCAGCGATGAGCTGCACGCTCTCGCCCCCCGCGCATTCCCCGATTACCGGCATGGCGTGCTCTTTCACGATGCCCAGCTCTACTCGGCCGAGCGCCTGGTGATGGCAGTGCTGGACGACGCGGTGCGCGCTGGCGCGGTGATCGCGAACTACGTGGAGGCGGTGGCGCCTCTACTCGAGCGCGGCGTGCTGGTGGGCGCAGTGGTGGAAGATCGCATTGGCGGGGGCCGGTTCGACGTTCGCGCCTCCATGCTCGTCAACGCCTCGGGCGCGGGCGCGGAGGAGGTGGCGTCCCGATTCACGCGGCGCGCGCACGTCGTCGCGCCGATGACCGGTATTGCACTGAACCTCGTGCTCGAGGGAGACGGAGGAACGACGGCGTACGCGATCGTCGCGCACGATGACCAGCGGATGCGACGGCTGTTCGTCGTCCCGTGGCGCGGACGCACGATCGTGGGCACGGCGCACTTTCCGTGTGCGGGCACGCCCACAAACGCTGCGGAGCTCGAGCCATACGTCGAGCGCTTCCTGGGCGATGTGGCGGCGGCGTGGACTGCGCGATCGGTTTCCCGCGCAGACGTGCTATTGGTGCACGCTGGGATGCAGCCGCCTCACGACGCGCAGGGCCCTCCGCGGCATCTGATCGTCGATCACGCACGCGACGACACGCCGCAGCTACTTTCTGCGGTGGGACCCAAGCTCACGACGTCGCGCGCGATCGCCGAGAAGTTGGTGGACATGGTTGGCGCGCGCGTTGGGCGCATTGTAAGGTCGTGCGAGACGGCGACGCGGTTATTGGCGTCCGCGCCGTCTGAGGACGTCGCGACGCTGGTGACGCGGGCGCTTGCGCGTGACGGTGCGGGGTTGCCGGACGACGTGGTGACGCACCTCGTGCGTAGCTACGGCTCTGGCTACGAGGCGATCATGGCGATGGTGCGCGAGCGCCCCGGGCTCGGTGAGCGCGTCGACGCGAGCTCGCCTGTGATCGCGGCGCAGCTCGAGTACGGCGTGCGCGAGGAAATGGCGTTTCGGGCGGACGACCTGCTGTCAAGACGAACCGAGCTCGGACAAACGGCGCGTGCGACAGCGCGGGCGCGGGCGATCGCCGGCGATCAGCTTCGACTCGCCGAATCCTCTCCCGGCTTCCGCGGCTCCCGCAGCCTGTAGCCCCTACGCCTCGACGCGTTGAAGTGCACGATCATCTCGCCCACCAGCCCCAGCGCAATCGCCTGGACGCCCAGCGTCGCGAGCAGCACCGCGAGCAGCATGAGCGGGCGATCGCCGAGCGGCTGGCCGTAGAGGCGCTGCACGAACATGACGACGAGTGCGATCCCGCCGATGCCCGCCAGCACGCTTCCGATGAGGCCGAAGAATCGCAACGGCTTCTCCGTGAACCGCAGCAGAAAATAGAGTCCCAGAATGTCGATCATTCGGCGAACGTACACGCCGGGGCTGTACAAGCGCCGCGCGAGATCGCTCGGATGCTGCGCGCTCTCGACTTCCACCACGCGATAGCCGTTAAAGATCGCGAGCAGCGGCAGGAAGCGCGCAAAGTCGCCGTAGAGCGGAATGTCCAGCAGCACTTCACGCGGTGCGGCTCTTACGCCGCATGCGATATCGTGCAGCGTGCCGTTCGCGAGGCGCCCCGCGGTGAGATGGAGCGCGAGATGCTGCAGGCGATTTACCCGTGAGTCGAGCCGGGGCCACCGCCGCGCCACCGCGAGATCACTCCCAGCATCGACGGCCGCCAGGAGCTCCGCCACGGCACTCGGCTGCACCTGTCGATACGCGGGCACCGTCACGATCACCGCGCCGCGCGCGTCGTCGAGCCCCATGCGCAACAGCGCCGTCTCGCCCACGCTTCGCGCCGCTTCGATCGTCCGCACCGGCTCGCCCAGGCGCTCGATCGCGAGTAGCGGCTCCAGCAGCTCGTGAAAGTACGGGTGCGCGACAAATATGAACTCGTAGCTGCGACCACACGCATCGAGCACAGCGGCATACTCGCGATAGAGTCCATCGAGAGCCTCCGGCCGCTCCACGACGGTCACGATCACGGTCACGCCGACATCGACGCCGTCGCGCTGGGGAAGCAGCTCCGTCGTACGACGGGCGGCGACGCCGGTCATCCTGTCACCGCGCGCGCCGCGATGCGATCGTCGCGCTCCTCGAAGCGCGCCTTCTGCAGCGCCTCCTCGGCGATGAGCCCGAGCATCGTGAGAAATGCCGCAAGCGCCACACAGAGTAGCGCGCTGCCCGGAAGGACGTATGCGTTGACGTGCGCACTGTCCAGCGGGCCCGTGCGTTGCGCGAACGGCCAGAGCCACGCCGCCGCGAACGCCATTGCGATGACTACGGACGCGAGCGCGCCGAAGCCGAACATGGCCAGCGGACTCTCTCGGAACGACGCGATCATCTTGATCGTGAGAAGATCCGCGAGAAGCTTCGCGATGCGGGACAGCCCATACTTGCTGGTGCCGAATCGCCGCGCGTGGTGGCGCACCGGCACCTCCGCGATCCGGGCGTTCGCGGTCGCCGCGGCGAGTGCGGGAAGAAAGCGATGCATGTCCGAGTAGAGGTGAAGCTGGTCGAGCAGCTCGCGCCGGTACGCCTTGAGCGAGCAGCCGTTGTCACGAATGCGCACGCCGGTGAGCCAGATGATGATCCTGTTCGCCACCCAGCTCGGGATCTTTCGCGTGATCATCTTGTCCTGCCGTCGCATCCGATAGCCGGCGACTAGATCGTACCCCTCATCGAGCTTCGCGATGAGCAATGGTATATCGCGCGGATCATTCTGAAGATCGCCGTCCATGCTGACAACCAGGCGCCCGCACGCGGCGTCGAAGCCGGCCTGCATCGCCTGCGTCTGACCGTAGTTGCGCGCGAGCTCAACCAGCACGATTCGTCCGTCAGCTGCCGCGAGCGACTGCGCGCGCTGCACCGTGGCGTCGCCGCTCCCATCGTCCACGAGCACGAGCTCCCACGACACCGCGGCGCCGAGCGCGTCGCGCACGGCATCGACGAGCGGGCCGATGCTCTCCTCTTCGTTGTAGAGCGGCACGACGATGGAGAGATCCGGGACAACCGGGAGGGGCATGCGAACTCGGATGGGTGGAAGGCAGGCTAATCCTCGGGCGCGGCACGGCCCTCGCGCAACTGCGAAAATGACGCCCGCGCGCTCCCGATAGTCACCTCTGCAGCCGTCCGGCATCGCTCCGTCGCATCCGCGCTACATTGCGCGGAGCTCCTCCTTGCCACTTACCCGTCGTCATGCACCCTTCCGGAGTCATCGCCGGCGCTGATCCGCCCGCGGAATCGACGTTTGCGCCGCGAGCGAGGCTGCGCGTGCTGGTCGTCGCGCCGCAGCCATTCTTCGCGCAACGCGGGACGCCGATCAACGTTCGCCAGATGGTGCAGGTGCTGTGCGAAGCAGGGCACGAGGTGCATCTGGCGACGTATCCCATGGGCGCGCCCGTATCGATTCCCGGATTGCAGCTCCATCGCGCCATGCGAATTCCTGGCGTGCGCGGGGTGCCGATCGGCTTTTCCTGGCGCAAGGTGGCTCTCGACGCCTCGCTTGCGCTTCGCGTGTGGTTGCTGATCGCCGGCCGCCGCTTCGATGTCGTTCACGCGGTGGAGGAGTCCGTGTTCTTCGCCATACCGGTTGCGCGACTGCGTGGGATTCCGGTGATCTACGACATGGACTCGTCGCTCTCGTAGCAACTCGAGTACGGCGGACACGTGCGCAACGTCGCGCTCCTTCGAATGCTGCGCCGCCTGGAGCGGTCGGCGCTCCGACGGGCGCGCCTTGCGATCACTGTGTGCGCGGCGCTCACCGAGACGGTGCGCGCGCTGGTGCCCGGCGCGATGGTCGCGCAGATCGAGGACTGCCCACTCGACGAAGCGCTGCGCGCGCCCGACCGCGCGCGCGTCGACCAACTTCGCGCGACTTACGGACTGCAGTCGCGTCGCGTGATCATGTACACGGGAAACTTCGAGAGCTACCAGGGCATCGAGCTTCTCGTCGATGCCTTCGCGCACGTCGCGCGCGCGCGCGACGATGCAACGCTCGTTCTCGTGGGTGGCGCGCCGGCGCAGATGGATGCGGTGCGGGCGCACGCGACCACGCTCGGTGTGGCCGACCGCGTGGTTCTGCCGGGGCCGCGCCCGGCGGAAGAGATGCCGGAGTGGATGGCCGCGGGCGACGTTCTGGTGTCGCCGCGACTGCACGGCGCCAACACGCCGCTCAAGCTCTATTCGTACATGTGGTCCACGGTGCCGATAGTCGCCACAAATCTGCCGACGCACACGCAGGTGCTCGACGACACGACTGCCATTCTTCGCGCCCCCACGGCCGAGGAGCTCGCGAGCGGGATTGCCGAGGTGCTCGCGGATCCGGCGCACTTCGCGCCGCGTGGTGCGGCGGCTCGCGGTCGCGTCGCGAGCGACTACTCGCGCGAGGCGTTCCGGCGCAAGCTGCTCGCCGCGTACGCATCCGTGGCGCCAGCGGTGCGCTCGAGCGTCGCCACCAGCATGTAGCCGCGCGCGAAAGGAATCAGCGCATCGAGGGCGGCGAACGCACGCATCGCCGGATACATTGCTCGCTGCGCACCGCTCACCGGCCGCACGTTGTTCGCGTCGCCCGTTCCGGCCCGCCGGGCGCCCGCGTTGAGCGCCGTGTCGAGCGCGTAGGAGAAGAAGCGAACGTAGTCCCGCGTGCCTGTGAGCCTCAGTGTGGCCGGAAGGAGCGCGCGCAGCGAACGCTCATCGTATCCGGCATGGACGTGGCCGTGCCACTCGTCCGTGAGCCCCAGCGCTCGGCGCAATGGCAGTAGCATGCCCCACCGATTGAGCTGCGGAACGTTCAATATCGCGCGTCCACCCACCCTGAGGCATCGCGCCACCTCCGCGAGCATCGCACGGTCGTCGGCGACGTGCTCGAGCAGATCCGCGATCACGATCAGGTCGAACGACGCATTGGGAAACGGGAGTGTCGCATCGCGAAGCTGCGTGACTGGTTCGCCGAGCGTTTGGCGAATGGCGGCGACGGCCTCATCGGAGCGGTCCGCGCTCGTCCACTCGCCTCCCTTCTCGCGAAAGAGCAGCCCGATCACGCCGTTGTCGGAGCCGACATCGAGCGCGCACTTGCCACTCGTATCGCCCGCGGCGCGCGACAGCTCCCGCCACTTTGCCTGCTTGAGCACCGACACGCGAAAGCGCGCGAACTGCAGCTCGCGAAAGGGATTCCGGGAGCGTTGCGGGCCCGTCACGCGTATTCCCTCATGGCCTTCAGGATGCGGTCCTCCCCGAACAGGGACCAACGATGGGTGTAGCAACGAAAATCCCGTTTGGGCGCCGGCCCAAACGGGAAATCGCAGATGCGCGGGGCGGGATTCGAACCCGCGACCTTCGGCTCCGGAGGCCGACGCTCTATCCAGCTGAGCTACTCGCG
>JANWLO010000158.1 GCA_025450815.1 Gemmatimonadaceae bacterium | reverse complement strand
GACGCGGCTCCGCCGCCAACTCCGCCGTCTGCTTCTGCCTCGGCATCACCGCCGTCGACCCGATCAAGCTCAATCTCCTCTTCGAGCGCTTTCTCAGCGACGATCGCCGCGAGGCGCCCGACATCGACATCGACTTCGCGCACCGCGATCGCGAGCAGGTGCTCCAGTACGTGTACGAGCGCTACGGCCGCGAGCACGCGGCGATGGTGTGCGAGCAGATCACCTACCGCGGCCGCTCCGCCGTGCGCGACGCCTGCCGCGTGCTCGGCTTCTCGGTGGAGCAGGCGGACACGCTCGCCGCGCTGAGCGACCGCTTCTCCGCGCGCGCAACGGCGGAGGCGATGTCGCTTTCGCCCGATGATGCCGCGAGCGCCGAGCGCATCGGGAGCCATCTCGTGCACGGTACGGAGGTGGTGAACCGCACGCGCGCGCTCGAGGAAAAGGAGCGAAGCGAGAGTCACAACGAGCGCCGCAATCCGAGCACCGCGATCCGTCACAACGAGCCGGGCACGCTGCTCCGCCGCGCGGGACTCGCTCCCGACGACGCGCGCGTGCGCGCGCTGCCGGCGATCGTCGAGGGGATGCACAACATTCCACGCCACCGCTCCATCCACGTGGGCGGATTCGTGCTCACCGCGGAGCCGCTGTCGACGATCGTGCCCATCGAGCCGGCGTCGATGGAGAACCGTACGGTCATTCAGTGGGAGAAGGACGACGTCGAGGCGATGGGGCTCGTGAAGATCGATCTCCTGGGGCTCGGGATGCTCACGCTCATCCAGGACTGTCTCAAGTACATCCACACGATGCGCGGCCACACGATCGATCTGTGGACGCTCGACTTCGACGACCAGGCCGTGTACGACGATCTCTGCGCGGCGGACACTGTGGGGATCTTTCAGGTGGAGAGCCGCGCGCAGATGAACACGCTGCCGCGCCTCAAGCCGCGCTGCTTCTACGACCTCGTCGTGGAGGTCGCGCTCATTCGTCCCGGGCCGATTCAGGGCGAGATGGTGCATCCGTATCTGCGCCGGAAGGCGGGCGAGGAGGAGGTGACGTACCCGCATCCATCGCTCGAGCCCATTCTCAAGCGCACGCTCGGCGTGCCGCTCTTCCAGGAGCAGGGAATGCAGGTGGCGATCGCCGCCGCGGGATTCACCGCGGGCGAGGCCGATAATCTGCGGCGTGCGATGGGGCACAAGCGCAGCCGCGAGCGCATGGCCGACATCTGCCAGAAGATGATCGACGGCATGCTGCGGAACGGCTTCTCGCAGGATGTCGCGCAGCGGATTTACAACCAGATCAATGCCTTCGCGGACTACGGCTTCCCCGAGTCGCACGCGGCGAGCTTCGCGCTGCTCGTGTACGCGAGCGCGTATCTCAAACACTATTACGCGCCGGAGTTCACTGCGGCGATTCTGAACGCACAGCCGATGGGATTCTACTCTCCGGGCACGCTCATCGAGGATGCGAAGCGCCACGGCGTGGTCGTGCTCCCGGTGGACGCCTCGCGGTCGCGCTTCGACTCCACTCTCGAGCCGGTGGGTGGCGAGATCGCGGTGCGGCTGGGCCTCAGGCTCGTGCGTGGCATTGGCGGGAAGGCGCGCGAGATGCTGCAGCGCGCCGTGGAGCAAGGCGGTCCGTTCGCATCCATCGGCGACGTGATCGAGCGCTCGGGGCTGGAGCGCCGTGCGCTGCGAGCGCTCGCGGAGGCGGGGGCGCTCGACTGCTTCGTGCCGGACGAGCCGAGTGCGCGACGGCGGCGCGCGGCGGTGTGGCGGATGCTGGAGGTGGAGCGCGGCGATGCGGGGCCGCTCGCGCCGTCGCGCATCAAGCTCGAGGTGCCCACGCCGGTGAGGGCGATGTCGCCACGCGAGATCACGGCGGCGGATTATCGGATGACGGGGCTCTCACTCAACGGCCACCCGATGCTGCATCTGCGCGCGATGATGAAGCAGAACGGCGTGCGCACGGCGCGCGAGATCATGGCGCTGCCGGATGGCACCCGGAACGTCGCGGCGGCGGGGCTCGTGATCTGCCGCCAGCGTCCGGGAACGGCGAAGGGATTCGTCTTCCTCACGCTCGAGGATGAGACGGGGTTGGTGAACGTCGTGGTGCTGCCGAAGAAATTCGAGAAGCAGGCGCTCATGATCTCGACGGCACCGCTCATTCTCGTGCGGGGCACGCTGCAGGTGGAGCAGACGGTGGTGAATCTGCGGGGCGATGTGTTCCGGGAGCTCAAGGCGGGCGAGGAGCTGGAGGGATGGAAGGGGCACGACTTTCATTGATGTGAGCGATGAAGGGAACTGCATCACCGGTAGAGACGCGGAGGAACGCGGAGACGCAGAGAAAACCGGAAATTGAAAATGCGCGCAAGACTTTATTCGACGCATCTCCAAAAGCATCCTCTGCGTCTCTCAGTTCCACTCCGTGTCTCTGCGGTGATGCAGTTCATGTCATGGCGACTCGAACTCCACGCCCGAGAATTGTCATTTTCGCAGTACGCACCGTTGCCTAAACGGGCAGACTGCGCCCACTTTCCGGGATGCGCTTTCTACCCATTCTCGCGGCAGTCGTAGCAGTCGCGGCCTGCTCCCACTCTGCTCCTCCCGCCCGCACGACGCCCTCGCCGCAAGCAGCACCGCCCCCGCTCTCCCCCGCGCAGAACACCGCGCGTAACACGCTCCTCTCCGCCGACTCCGCGCTCTCCACCGCCGCCAACAGCTCCCTCCACGACGCCCTCGCCGCAGGCGCCGCCGACAGCATCGTCATGCTCATGCCCGCGCTCCCGCGCATCGCTGGTCGCGCCGATGTGCTCGCGGCAATCGACTCCCTCAACGCAGTCACCAACCGCACCATGAGCTGGCGTGCTATCCGCGCCGAGCTCTCGGCCGACGGCACGCGTGGCTACACGTACGGCTACGGCCGCCGCGTCGCGCTCACGGACACGCTCACCTCCGTCGCGCCCATCCAGTATCTCTCCTTCTGGCAGCGCGATACCACCGGATGGAAGCTCGAGGCATGGATGGTATCCGCCGGTGGCCCGGACGCTCCCTCGACGGCGCCCCTCGCGTGCGCGCATCCGGGTCCGCCCGAGTATTCGTCGCGCAACGACGCCGATGCGATCGCGACCGCGCGCTCCACCGATCTCGATTTCTCCGCACGCTCCGTGAAGGCAGGCGCCGGCGCCGCGTTCGCGCAGTACGCCGCCCCGGACGGCGCATCGATCGGTACCGGAGAAACCGAGATCACGTGCGGGCGCGACGCCGTCGCGCAGGCGCTCCAGTCGATTGGACCCGGCGTACTCACGTGGGAGCCGGTCGTCGCGGACGCCGCACCGTCCGGCGATCTCGCCTTTACCTCCGGCGACGCGATAATTCACGGCGAGCATGGACTCGCCTACAGCAAGTATCTCACGATCTGGAAACGCTCGGCCAACGGCAGCTGGTACTTCGTCGCCGATGGCGGCAACTCCGCACCGCCGCCCGCTGCTCCCTGACTCCGGTCGTCGCCTGTGTCCGCTCGGGACACGCTGACGAACGAGGAACGACCACCTGCGAGCCCGCGTTTCGCGTACAGACCGCTAGTGTTCGAGCACGGGCCTGTGCCCTGCAAGGGCATTGAGCGATTCACGCTTTCCAACGGTACTCGATGCAGCAACGCAAGCTCGGCACTCAGGGTCTCCAGACGTCCGCCATGGGACTCGGCTGCATGGGGATGTCGGAGTTCTACGGCGATCGCAGCGACCTGGGCGAGTCCGTCGCGACGATCCATCGCGCACTCGAGCTCGGCGTGAACTTCCTCGACACCGCCGACATGTACGGCCCGCACACCAACGAGCAGCTCGTCGGCCGTGCGATCAAGGGAAAACGCGATCAGTTCGTGATCGCGACCAAGTTCGGCATGGTGCGCGACCAGAACGATCCACTCAAGCGTGGCATCAACGGCCGCCCAGAGTACGTACGCGCGTCGTGCGAGGGCTCGCTCAAACGTCTCGGCATCGACACGATCGATCTCTACTATCAGCATCGCGTCGACACGAACACGCCAATCGAGGAAACGGTAGGCGCGATGGCTGATCTCGTTCGCCAGGGGAAGATCCGCTACATCGGGCTCTCCGAGGCCGGACCCGAAACACTGCGTCGCGCGTACGCCGTGCACCCGGTCTCCGCGTTGCAAACCGAATATTCGCTCTGGAGCCGCGAGCCCGAGGACGAGATCATACCCACCTGCCGCGCCCTTGGCATCGGCTTCGTCCCCTACTCACCGCTCGGTCGCGGATTTCTCACGGGCGCCTACAAGAGCATCGAGGATTTCCGCTCGGACGATTACCGCCGTAGCTCGCCGCGCTTTCAGGGCGAGAACTTCGAGAAGAACCTCCAGCTCGTGCGACACATCGGAGCGCTCGCCGCCGAGAAAGGTTGCACGCCATCGCAGCTCGCGCTCGCGTGGGTGCTCGCGCAGGGCAACGACATGGTACCGATCCCCGGCACCAAACGCCGTCAGTATCTCGAAGAGAACATCGCCGCTATCCAGGTGACGCTCACTACCGCCGACCTTCGCCGCATCGACGAGATCGCACCACACGGTGCCGCGGCCGGCGATCGATATTCCGCCGAGGCCATGCGGATGCTCGGCCGATGATGTCCATACCTACTTCCAATCAGCGTGCAATGACCCGAACGATCGATTCACCACTCGCCCTTGCGGCGATCCTCGCCGCTCTCGCGATCGGATGCTCGTCGTCGAAAAAGCAGCCGCCCGCGCCGCCCCACAAGATCGCCGAGATCGACAGCCTGTCGAGCCCCGAAGCGCTCTCGTTCGATCCGGCGCAGAATGTTTATTTCATCAGCAATGTGAACGGCACGCCCGGCGTAAAGGACGGCAACGGCTTCATCTCGCGCGTAACCGCGGACGGCGTGATGGACAGCCTTCACTTCATCCAGGGCGGCCGCGACAGCGTCACGCTCGATTCGCCCATGGGCTCGCGCGTTCAGGGCGACACGCTCTGGGTGCTCGACGTCGACAAGCTACGCGGCTTCAACACACACACCGGCAGGCCTCAGATCGTCGTCGACTTCGCGCCCTTCGGCGCGCACTTTCTGAACGATCTCGCCATCGACTCCACCGGCGAGTTCTACATCACCGATACGGGCGTGCAGGCCGGAGCCGACGGCAAGATGACGCACCCCGGTCCCGACCGAATCTTTCGTGTCGCGCGCGATCGCACGGTCACCATCGCACTGTCGACGTCCTTTCTCTCGAGCCCCGACGGAATCGACTTCGACCGTCGCGGCAGGCGCTTCGTACTCGCGCCGTTCGCGGGCACCTCCGTACAGCAGTGGAAGAGCACCGACCCCGGTCCGTCGGATGTCGCGAAGGGCAAGGGTCTGTTCGACGGCGTCGAGGTGGAGCCGAACGGCGCCATTCTCATCACCAGCTGGAACGACTCGAGCATCTCGACGCTCGAGGGCCCCAAGCTCGTACCGCGTATCTCGAAGCTTCCCTATCCACCCGCCGACGTTAGCATGGACGTGGGCCGCTCGCGCGTGGGCATCGTGTCGCTCGCGAACAACCGCTTCGAGCTCTGGGAATGGCCATCAACAAAGTGAGGACAACCATGCAGCGAGTCTCATTCATGACGCGTCATGCTCTCGCGCTCTCTGCAGCAATCGTCCTCTCCGCTTGCGGACGTGGCGAGAAGGCTGCGCCGGCATCCGCCGACAGCACTGTTGCCGTCGCCAGCTGCACCGGCAACAACGGCGGGCTCACCCTCCCCGACGGCTTCTGCGCTACGATCTTCGCGGACAGCCTGGGTCACGTGCGCCATCTCGTCGTCGCCGGCAACGGCGATGTCTACGTCAACACGTGGAGCGGATCGTACTATTCCGACGGTCACACACCGAGCGCGCCGTTCCTCGTCGCGCTCCGCGACACGAATCGCGACGGACGCGCCGACGACATCGCGCGCTTCGGTGACTCAGTCGCGAACGGCGGCGCGGGCGGCACGGGCATCTCGCTCTATCACGGCGCGGTCTACGCCGAGGCCAAGGACAAGATCGTTCGATTCACAATGGATTCGGGCTGGATTCCGAAAGGTGCGCCCACCACGGTGGTGAGCGGGCTGCCGCTCACCGGCGACCACCCGATGCACCCGTTCGCGATCGACAGCGCCGGAAATCTCTTCGTCGATCTCGGGTCCCGCACCAATTCTTGCCAGGCGAAGAACCGCACGCTCGGCTCGCCCGGAATCAATCCGTGCACGGAGCTCGAGACACGCGGCGGTATCTGGCGCTACGATGCGAACAAGACCGGCCAGCACTTCTCACCCCGCGAGCGCTATGCGACGGGAATCAGGAACGCGGTGGGCATCGCTTTCGATCCGTCGGGGCAGCTCTACTCCACGCAGCATGGCCGCGACCAGCTCGCCGAGAATTGGCCCAAGCTCTACACGGCGCAGCAGGGCGCGGATCTTCCCGCGGAGGAGCTGTTGAAGATCCAGAAAGACGGCAACTACGGTTGGCCGACGTGCTACTTCGACTCCACGCAGAAAAAGCTCGTGCTCGCACCGGAGTACGGCGGAGACGGAGGAAAGAAAGTCGGAGTGTGCGCGAGCAGGATCGAGCCGGCTGCGTACTTCCCCGCGCACTGGGCACCGAATGCGCTCGTGTTCTACAACGGCTCGCAGTTTCCGCAACACTACAAGTCCGGCGCCTTCATCGCGTTCCACGGTTCGTGGAATCGCGCGCCGTTGCCGCAGGAGGGCTATCGCGTGGTGTTCGTTCCGTTCGCGGGCGGCTCGCCCAACGGCGCGTGGGAGACTTTCGCGAACGGCTTCGCGGGCATGGCGCAGCCGCAACCCACCACGGCGGCGCACCGGCCGTCCGGCCTCGCAGTTGCGCCCGACGGATCGCTCTACATCGGCGACGACGTTGGCGGGCGCATCTGGCATGTCACGTACAAGGGGTCGAAGTAATAAGTCTGATTTCAGACTATTGTGTTCCGGCGGCCGCCTCCACCGTGGGGCTCGCCGGGAGATGCGTCTCGAGATACCGCGTTAGGAGCCCGTACAAATGCAGCCTCGTGCCCGCACCCTCGCAGATGCAGTGCGAGCGGTTCGGGTACGCCATCATCGTGAACGGACGGTCCGCCGCCACGAGCGCGTTGATGAGCCGCTCCGTCCCCTGATAGTGCACGTTGTCGTCTCCCGTGCCGTGCACGACGAGCAGATCTCCGCGCAGATTCGCCGCGTACGTGATCGGTGACCCCCGCCGGTAACCATCCGGATTCTCCTGCGGCAATCCCATGTACCGCTCCTGATAGATCGTGTCGTACAGCCGCTCGTCCGGCACCGGCGCTACCGACATCCCCACCTTGTATAGATCGGGCGACCGGAACATCAGGTTGAGCGTCATCGACCCGCCACCGCTCCACCCCCACACGCCGATGCGCGTGGAATCCATGAACGGCAGCTGCTTCGCGAGCGCACGCGCACCATCCGCCTGATCCTGCGAAGACAGCACCCCGATCGCCCCGTAGATACTGCGCCTCCACGCTCGGCCACGCGGCGCCGGTGTGCCGCGATTGTCGATGCTCGCCACGACATATCCCTGCTGCGTTAGCATCAGATGCCAGAGATAGTCGCCCGACCACGCGTCGAGCACAGTCTGCGCGGCGGGCTCGCCGTACACGGTGAAGAGCACGGGATATTTCCGCGACGGATCGAATCCGGGCGGCGTCATCACCCACGCGTCGAGCAGCGTGCCGTCCCGCGCTGGTACACGAAGGAACTGCACCTTCCCGCGATCGAGCGACGCGAGTCGTGCTCGCAGCTCCGCGTTGTCCGACAACGTCCGCACCACCTCATGACTCGGCAGCCGCACCAGCTCGTACACGCGCGGCGTCGTGAACGTCGAGTACTCGTGGATCGCGAATTCTCCTCCAGGTGCCACCGAATAGGTGTGCGTCCCCGGCTCGTTTTTTGGCGTCACGCGCTCCGCTCTCCCATGTCCATCCAGGCGCGCGCGGTAGAGATAGAGCTGAGTGGGCGCGTCCGGCGACGCGGTGAAGTAGATCCACCCCGCCGCGCTGTCGACGCCAACGACGTACGGATCGCCGAATGCCGCGTCGGGATTCTGCAGGTCGAAGGCGCCAGTGGTGAGCTTGCGAATCGATCGTCCGTCGCGCGACACCGCGTACAGTTGCCGCCAGCCATCGCGCTCGCTCACCCACGTGAATTGCCGTCCACCGTCGATCCAGCGCAGATCGTCCACGACCTCCACCCACGTGCTGTCGTGCTCCGTGAGCACGGTGCGCACGGCGCCCGTGCGCGCATCGCCCAGCATGACGGCCAGGTTGTGCTGGCGTCGATCGAGCTGCTGCAGCACGACCTCGTTCGATCCGGACGCCCACTCCAGCCTCGCTACGTAATGCTGCCGCGGGTCACCCGGGACGGCGAGCCACTGCGTCGCGCCGCCACTCGCGCTTACCACGCCCACGCGCGCCGCCGAGTTGGTGGTGCCGGCTTTGGGATACTGGATGGGGATCGTATAGGAGTAGAGCGAGTCAGTATCGTCGATGAGAAGAAAGTTGCGCACTCCCGAATCATCGAGCTGCCAGTACGCGATGTGCGTTCCGTCGGGACTCCAGCGAAAGCCGTCGCGCAGGCTGAGCTCCTCCTCGTACACCCAGTCGAAGGTGCCGTTGATGATCGTGCGCGAGCCGTCGGTGGTGAGTGGCGTGACGACGCCGGTCGCCACGTTCTCGACGTAGAGATTGTTCGCGCGCACGAACGCGATGCGATCGCCATTAGGCGAGAACTTGGCGAACATGAGCGAGTCGCTCTTCGCGGCGGCGCCGCCGAGCTCGCGCGGCGTGCCACCCGCGACGTCGAGCACCCAGTAGTCGCCGCGCGTGTACTCGCGCCAAACGCGCTGCGCGTTGGTGAAGATCAGCAACCGTCGCCCGTCGGGAGAAAATTGGTAGTCATCGACGTCGATCGGCGCGGAATCGCCAGGCATAACAAGTCGCTGCGCGGACACCACCACATCACGACGGCCGCTCGCCGCGTCGTAGCGTACCAGCTCCCGCGCGTCGGGCACGGTGGCTGACGGCTCGAGGGCGGTGTAGCCCTTTCCGTTTGCGGTCCATCGCAGCGATGGCGTGCCGTGCGAGGCGAACTCGCGGGACCCGAAGATGCGCGCGAGCGTGAGGCGTGAGGAGTCCGGGCGCGCGGTCGTGGCGCGCGCGCCCTGCGCGCCGAGCGAAGGTGCCGAGAGCACGAGCGACGCTGCGAGCGCGAGACGCGTGAGACGCGCAAGACGCGTGAGACGACGAGTGTTTGGCATTCCGCGAGGCTATTGTGCGCGCGTGCTTCGCGCAACTGACCCCTCCTTACCAGCGCTACCGGAAGGTGCCCGGGCTCACGTCGTAGAGCAGGTGGTACGCGCCCACCTCTTCATCGGGACGCCAGAAGCCGAGCTGTTCGGACCAGCGCACGCTTTGCAGTGGGCGGCCGCCGAGCGTGAGGAAGCCGGCGGCGCGGGTGGTAACGACGCCCATCGCGCGCAGATCCGCGAGTCCGCGCGCCTGCGTGGTCGACCGCTCGACAACGATGCGACGGGCGGACGCGGGGCCGATGCCCGGAACGCGCAGAAGCTGCTCGCGCGAAGCCGTGCGCACTTCCAGCGGAAAGAACTCCGGATGCGCGAGCGCCCATGCCGTTTTCGGGTCGTGCGCGAGCGGGAGGTTGCCGTCTGCATCGAATACGACTTCGTGGGATTCGAAGCCATAATCGCGCAGCAGATAGTCGGTTTGGTAGAGCCGCTGCTCGCGCACGGCCGGGGTGGCGCGCACGTTCTCGAGCGGCGTGTCGCGGATGGGACGAAAGGCTGCAAAGTGCGTGTGATGGATGCCGTGCCCCGCATATAGTTGGGACATTTTGCCGAGTATGGTGCGGTCGGTGTCGGGGGTGGCGCCGACGACGAACTGCATCGTCATTCCGGCCGTCCCGCCGGGATGCAGAGCATCGCGCGGACGTCCCTCGCGCTCCTCGGAGCGTCGCTCGTTCACCCTGGAACGCACGCGCTCGAGCGATACCAGAGTTCGGGAGAGGTCTTTCTCGGGCGCGATGCGCGCGAGTGAATCGCCGCACGGCGCTTCGAGGTTGAGCGACACACGGGTTGCCAGAGAGGTGAGTCGCTCAATCTGCGCTTCCTGGGCGCCCGGGATCATCTTCACGTGGATGTAGCCCGCGAAGTTGTGGTGCTCGCGGAGCAGCGCGAGGACCTCGATGAGATCATCCATCACCTTCACTGGGCGTCCGGGGATGCCGGTGGTGATGAAGAGCCCAGTGCACCAATCGCGCGCGACGGCGGCGAGAAAAATTCGCACTAGTTCCGCCGGCTTGAGCAGCGTGCGTGGCATGTCGCGATCGCGGCGCATTGGGCAGTAGTGGCAGTTGAAGCTGCATGCGTTGGTCATGAGGATGCGCATGAGCGTGGTGCGGGCGGCGTTGCCAATGCGAACCGGGCGCAGATTGAGCGGTCGCAGCGCGCCGACATCATTGGCGTGTTTGAGGCGGGGCGGAAGCTGGCGGGTGGGGAGCCCTTCGCGGTCGTCGCCGGCCAGCGACATGAGTAGTTCGAGCTTGGCTTCGAGATTGGGGGTGCGGTACATGTGGTCCTCCGGCCGGGTGGGAAGGCAATAATACCCGAACAAACCCCGAAAGACAAGAGGGCGAAAAAGGGCTCCGAAGAGCCCCATATCACCTTGTGCGACGTGCTACCGGAGGATGCCCGTGGTCGCGTTTCGCGCGCCTGGTTGCCAGACCACCCGCTGCTCGTTCGACGATAGCGACACTCGCTGCGACACCACCACCACTCCCGCCTCGTCCTGCGCTACCAGCTGGTATTCGCCCTGATCCAGGTGCGACGGATACATGAGCGTGCGCGTGGAATCTGACTGCACTTCACCCAGTCGGAGACGATCGCCGTTCGGCCGCTCGAGGAATACGACGACGTTGCGCGCTGGCCGGACATCATTGCCCACCACGACCTCGAGTCCCGGGCGACCCGCGCGTGCGCCGTGGAACATCGCGCACGATGACGTCGCGGCGATGAGCGCGAGCGCCCCGCCACTTGCCACGGCCATGATTTTGAGTCCGCGCCGATTTTTCCCGCTACAGCTCATCGCCCCGCCTGGAACTTTATGATCGATCACTAATGCATTCGCCGCGCCAGAGGGGCATGCTACCCCCCTCGAACACTGTCGATCCCACCACATTGATGCGCTCGCGCGCACACAATCGCAAGACGGTTTCCTTTTCATCCGTGCGGCGTCTCTTGTCGCTAGCGACCGTCACTCACTCGTCATGTTGCAATAAAAGATGCCGCCCGTTTTGCCCTACGCCGTCGCGGCGCTCGCCGCTCTCGCCTTCTTCTCCTCCGCCGAACCCTCGCCCTCGTCCGCGAGCGCGCCAGAGGGAGCCGTCGTTCGCACGCACGTGCGCTGGGGTCTGTTCGCGACCACCGAGCCCGCGATCACCACCGTGCGCTTTCCGGCCTCTGCCGGCGCCGACGGATGGACCGAGTCGGACCGTGCCATCGTGTCGTCGGAGGGCGATCTCTCCCACGCTATCACGATCGCCGAAATCACCCCCTGCATCGCCCGCGCACTGCCCACCGACGACAACGCCTCGCGCACCCCGGTGCAGTGGTCGAGCGACGACGGCGCACACTGGCAGGATCTCACCAACGTTCCGATGGTCGCGTCAGGCGTCGAGAAGTCCGGCTCCCACCCTGGCGCGCTCAAGCTCCGCTACCGCGCCCGCACCGCCGCCGACGGGTGCATTATGCGCGTCGTTTACACGGCGATTCCCGCTCGATAGCGGGCGGGGTTATCTACCGAGATGCGGAAGGGGGCAAGCTGTGAGCTAAGGAGCCGGGAGCTTTGAGTCTCGAGCTTGAGGACGCGAGCATCACGAGGGCGGGGGGTGCGGATCGAGAGGCGGAAGGCGGGCCCAAGCTGTAAGCCTGTGAGCCGATGGCCTCGAGCCTCGAGCTTGTGCCGATAGCGAGATGTTCGAGGAGGGGCGGCAAGGGCTCATATCTCATTGCTATCGGCTCTCAAGCT
>JANWLO010000157.1 GCA_025450815.1 Gemmatimonadaceae bacterium | reverse complement strand
TCGACGCAATCGATTCGCAGCTTCTTCACGTCCTTCGCCACGCGCCGCGCTCCGGATGCGCAGGCGCCCGTGGCGGCGCAAGCGCCGCAGGCGCCGGCCGCACCAGCTCCCAGCCCCGCGGTAAGCGAAGAGCCGGCGACCACGGCGAGCGACGCTGATCGCTCGGCGCTCGAGTCGCTCTTTGCCGGGCACGCGAATATTCCGGCGAAGGACGAACGAGCGGCGACCGCACTCGCGAGCGCGTTCTCGGAGGAGTACGCGTCCGATCCTACCGCTCCCACGGGCGCCCCCACTCGCGCGGCGTCCGACGCGCTCTCGCTCGACGCGGTGTTCCAGAGCTCGCGTGCGCGCGCTGACGGCGAGCACCGCGCAAGCCAGCCGACCGTGTCGTTCGACGAGTTCTTCGCTCATCGCGAGAACGGCAACACCGCGGACGGCAAGAGCGACACTGCCATCGAGACCGCGTCGCCGAGCGACGATGCGCAGTCCGATCTCGAGCTGTTCCACGAATGGCTGGACGGGTTGAAGAAGTAGTGCGCATCGCGGTGCTGAACGGACCCAGTCTCAATCTTCTTGGCACCCGCGAGCCGGCGATCTATGGACACGAGACGCTCGCCGACATCGAAGCCAGAATGCGGAAGGTCGCGACCGAGCTGCGCGTGGAGCTCGAGTTCGCGCAGAGGAGCGGCGAGGGCGAGCTCGTCGATGTGATTCTCGCCCTGCGCGGCAGGGCGCAGGGGGCGCTGATCAACGCCGGCGCGTACTCGCACACCAGCCTCGCCATTCGCGACGCATTCGCCGCCGCCGAAGTTCCTTTCGTCGAGCTTCATCTCTCGAACATCTTCGCGCGCGAGCCGGAGCGGCGGCACACCGTGCTCGCGAGCAGCGCGGTTGGAATGCTCTGCGGATTCGGCCCCATCGGATACGAGCTGGCCCTTCGCGGCCTCGTTGCAAAGCTCGGCGCCCGTGGCTGATCGGCGGCCGGAACGCCGCGCGGCGCTCCGCGAGGCGCTCGTGGCGGCACACGTCGATGCGCTGCTCGTCTCGAGCCTGGCCAACATTCGCTACATCACCGGCTTCTCCGGCTCGAGCGCGCTCGCGCTCATCTCGGCGCGCGACACGCTGCTCATCACGGACTTTCGATACGCGACGCAGGTGCGCGAGGAAGTGGGAGACTTTGCGCGTGTCGCCATCGAGTCGCAGAGTCTGTGGACGGGACTCTGGCAGCTGTTGCCCGAGCTCGCGGGAGTCAAGGTGGTGGCGTTCGAGTCGGGACAGCTGCTGCATCGCGACTTCGAGCGACTGCTGAACGCAGGCGGCCGTTGGCAGTGGCGGCCCACGAGCGAGATGGTGGAATCGCTGCGCGAGCGCAAAGACCCGGACGAGGTGGCGTGCATCCTCGAGGCGGCGGAGGTCGCCCGTCGCGCGCTCGAGCGCACGATCCCGCAGATCGGAGAAGGGATGAGCGAGCTCGAGATCGCTGGAGTGCTCGAGCATTCGCTACGCGCGGAAGGGAGTGAGGGATTCCCGTTCGAGACTATCGTGGCTTCGGGACCGCGCGCGGCGCTGCCGCACGCGCGTGCAGCCGGGCGCCAGGTGGGGGCGGGCGACTTCCTCCTCATCGACTACGGCGCCATCGTCGACGGCTACTGCTCGGACGTCACGCGTACCTTCGTCGTGGGGCGCGCATCCGATGAGCAGCGGGAGGTCTACGAGATCGTGCGCGGCGCGAACGCGCTCGCGTCGGCCAACGTCCGGGCCGGCATGACCGGCCGGGATGCCGCTGCGCTGGCGCGGCAGTACAGTGAACAGCGCGGTCAGGGGGAAGGCTTCGGACACAGCCTCGGGCATGGCATCGGGCTCGAGGTTCACGAGGCGCCCCGCTTGTCGAAAACCGCGGAGGCGGCGTTGCCGGAGCAGGCGGTAGTCACGATCGAGCCAGGGATCTATCGCGCCGGATGGGGAGGCGTGCGCATTGAGGACGATGTGTTCCTCGACCCCTCGGGACCGAGAATTCTGACGTCGTTTCCTCGTGAGCTGATGGAGATCGCGTGACGATCACGCGAGCGATCACCCGAATCGGACTATGATCGACTTACGATACGTAAAGAAGATCGTCGAGTTGCTCGACGGTTCATCGGTCGACTCGATCGAGATCTCGACGGACAAGGGAATGAAGCTCCGCATCTCCAAGACCCCGCAGCAGCGTGGAGCGATGGTGACGCCGGCGGTGCCGCTCCCCGCGATCATGGCCTCGCCCGTGACGTCCGGGCGGCTCACACCGTCGGAAGGGGTACCCCTTGCCGCCGAAGAAGATGCCGCGGTTCGGTCGGAGCCCCCAAAGGCGAAGCTGCTCGAGGTGAAGTCGCCGATGGTCGGCACCTTCTACCGATCGCCGGAACCGGGAATCCCGCCGTACGTCATCGAGGGCGCTCGCGTCGAAAAGGGGCAGATTCTCTGCATCATCGAGGCGATGAAGATCATGAACGAGATCGAGTCCGAGTACGCGGGAATTGTTCGCGAAGTATTGGTCGCGGACGCCCATCCCGTGGAGTACGGGCAAGTCCTCTTCCGTGTCGACCCGAATGGCTAACCCGACCGCCCTGCCGCTCACCGATGAAGATCAGCCGGCGCCCACTCCGCGCGTACCCGCGCAGGTGGACATTCCGGTACCCGCGACACCCGCCTCCTTCAATTTCAAGGCTGTGCTCCAGCGGATGATCCAGCAGAACGCCTCCGATGTGCATCTCAAGGTCGGGCGTCCACCGGTGTTGCGCGTCAACGGCGATCTGACAACGCTCGAGCTGCCCCCGCTCAAGCCCGAGGATCTGAAGGCGCTCGCCGAGCAGATCATGACTCCGAAGCAGGTGAAGGAGTTCGCAGAACAGAAAGAGGCGGATTTCGCGATCGGCGTACCGGGGATCGGCCGCTTTCGCGTGAACGTGTATCAGCAGCGCGGCACGATCGCGTACGCAATGCGCGCAGTGCCGTATCAGGTGAAGACGGCCACCGAGCTCAATCTGCCAAAGATCGTCGAGGACATAGCGCTTCGTCCGCGCGGCCTCGTGCTCGTCACCGGGGTCACCGGTTCCGGCAAGTCGACGGCGCTCGCGGCGATGCTGCAGCACATCAACGACAAGCGGCACGCGAACGTGATCACGATCGAGGATCCGATCGAGTTCCTGCATCGCGACATCAACTCGAGCATCAACCAGCGCGAAGTGGGCGCGGACACCGGCAGCTTTGGCGTGGCGCTCCGCCGCGTGCTGCGACAAGATCCCGACGTCATCCTCATCGGTGAGATTCGAGACACCGAGACGCTCGAGGTCGCGCTCAAGGCGGCCGACACGGGTCACCTCGTGTTCTCGACGCTTCACACCACGGATGCGACGCAGACGATCAACCGCGTGCTCTCGTTCTACGCGCCGCACCAGCAGAACGAAGTCCGATTCACGCTCGCGAGCGCGCTCTCCGCGGTGATCTCGCTTCGTCTCGTGCCGCGCGCAGACCGGCCGGGACGCATTCCGGCGGTCGAGATTCTGATCAACACGCACGCCGTGCGCGATCAGATTCGCGACATGACCAAATCGCTCGACATCCCGGATCTGATCAAGGAAGGAACCGTCCAGTACGGCATGCAGAGCTTCGACCAGTCTCTCATGCAATGGTACAAGCGTGGTGTCATCTCGTACGAGAACGCGTTATTCTTCGCGACCAACCCGAACGAGCTCTCACTGCGCGCACAGGGTGTCGAGGGATCCAGCGACACCACCTGGGACGACTTCCAACGCGAGGGCGATGGTTGACCGCGCGGCTGGCCGGTCGCGCTGCCACGACGAGTACACCAACTGATGTTCAAGAAAGTCCTTATAGCAAATCGCGGCGAGATTGCGCTCCGGGTCATTCGCGCCTGCCGCGAGCTGGACATCCAGACCGTCGCCGTCTACTCCGATGCTGATCGCGAATCGCTGCACGTCCGCTTCGCCGACGACGACGTCTGCATCGGGCCAGCGCCGGCGCGCGAGTCCTACCTCAAGATTCCGCGACTGATCGCCGCCGCCGAGATTGCCGGCGCCGACGCGATTCATCCCGGCTACGGCTTTCTGGCCGAGAATGCGGAATTCGCGGAGACGTGCGCGGCCTCGAACATCACGTTCATCGGCCCCACGGCCTCGCAGATTCGCCTCATGGGCGACAAGGCAGCCGCACGGCGCACGATGGCGGACGTCGGCGTGCCGATCATCCCCGGCACCCCCGGTCCCGTGGAAGACGTCGACGAAGCGCTCGGCTTCGCGCGCGAGATCGGCTTTCCGGTGATCATCAAGGCCGCCGCCGGTGGCGGAGGGAAGGGGATGCGCGTAGCGAACGACCCCGACGACTTCGCGCGCGCGTTCCAGCTCGCGCGCTCCGAGGCGCTGTCGGCATTCGGCAATGGCGACGTCTACGTGGAGAAGTATCTCGCGCGCCCTCGCCACATTGAGTTCCAGATCATGGGCGACAGGCACGGCAATATCATCCATCTGGGCGAACGCGATTGCTCGGTCCAGCGGAGGCACCAGAAGCTCATTGAGGAGGCGCCGAGTCCCGGCATGACGCCGGAGCTGCGCCAGCGCATGGGCGACGACGCCGTGCGTGGCGCGAGGGCGATCGACTACGTGGGCGCCGGCACGATCGAGATGCTTCTGGATACGGACGGCTCGTACTACTTCATGGAGATGAACACGCGCATCCAGGTCGAGCACGGCGTCACGGAGATGCTCACCGGGGTCGATCTCGTGAAGGAGCAGATCCGCGTTGCCGCGGGGGAGCGGCTGTCCGTGACGTCGATGCCGCTCCTGCGCGGACACGTGATCGAGGTGCGCGTGAACGCGGAGGATCCCGCGCGAAACTTCCAGCCATCGCCGGGAAGAATCGAGGTGTTCAATCCGCCCGGCGGTCCCGGCGTTCGCGTGGATACTCACATTTATACCGGCTACACGGTGCCACCCTATTACGATTCATTGTTGGCCAAGCTGATCTGCCAGGGCAGCACACGAGCGGAAGCCATCAAGCGCATGCAGATCGCCCTGGATTTCTTCATCGTCGAAGGTGTCGCCACGACGATCCCCTTCCTTGGCCGGGTGATGCAAAATCCCCGTTTTCAGGCCGGGCAGGTGGACACCAAGTTTCTGGAGCGCGAGAGCGATCTGCTGCGGGAGCCGTAATGCGCATTGATGTCGTTTTTGGTCCTCCCACCATCACGCCGGCGCTCATTACCGGACGCGTCGTCGCCGTGATCGACGTGCTGCGCGCATCCACGAGCATCGCGATCGCGCTGGGCAATGGCGCGCGAAACGTCGTCCCGCTCGAAAGCGCGGATGAGGTGATCACGCGCGCCAAGCAGTTCGATCGCGGTGATGTGCGGCTCGCGGGCGAGCGAAAGATGCTCATAGTGCCCGGATTCGACCTCGGCAACTCTCCGCGCGAGTTTACGCGCGATGCGGTTGACGGGAAGACGGTGCTTCTCACGACGACCAACGGAACCGCTGCGATGGTGGGACTCCAGGGTGCTCGCGACGTGGTGGTCGCGTCGTACGTGAATCTCGAGGCCGTGTCGGTGCTCATGCGCACGGCGGCGCGCGCGGGCACGGATCTCACGCTCATCTGCGCCGGCCGTGACAAGCTCTTCTCGCTCGAGGACGCGGCCTGCGCCGGCCGCTACGTGCGTATCATCAGCAAGCGGCTCGCGAAGGTGGAGATGGGCGACGGCGCATTCGCGTCAACGGTGATCGATCGCAAATATGGCGACCGTCTCGACCAGCTGTTCGCCGATTCCGAGGCCGGGCAGTCACTTTCCGATGCAGGTTTCGCGGCCGACCTGGAGACGTGCGCCGCGGTGGATTCCTGTCCCGTGATCCCCATCTTGCAGGATCGGCAGATCACGCTGCTCGGACCCGATCGGGAGCGTTAAACGCAATGAGCGAAGCGCAGCTCAAGCGAGAGCTGGCCGGCGTCGCGCTGATCGTGTTCGCGCTCTTCCTCGCCGCCGCGATCGCGGTGGGACCGGGAGAGGCCGCGGCGACATCGTGCTGGCACGCGCGCGGACTCATGGGACCTGTGGGCGCGTGTTTGCGCGCATCGCTCTACGATCTGCTCGGACTCCCGGCAACGATCGTGCTTCCTCTCGTTCCCGCCGTGCACGCGCTGCGCCTCTTCGGTCGCATGCGCTCCGACACCGACCGGTCCTGGATGCTCTTTCTCGCGGGCGCAACGGTCGTGATGCCGATCGCGTTCGGCCTCGCCATCGAAGGTGGCGCTCCCATCCGCGGGCCGTTCGACGGCATCTGGGGATCATTCGCCGCGTTCTATCTGCACCAGGCGTTCGGACCTGCTGGCGCATGGTTCATCGTCGCGCTGCTCGTCTGTACGCTCACGGTGCTCACCCTCGCATGGAATCCGATTCGCGTGCTCATCGGCGTACGCGTGCAACGTATCGACGTCTTCGAGGCCGCGTCGGATGTAAGGCCCGCGCGAAGCAGAAAAAAGAGGGGAGAGGTCGAACCGGCGCCGCTGTCGGCGGCGTTGATCGAGCCGCCGCCGGAGGAGATGCCACAGATCGATCCGTCGGTTCTCGCGCAAGGCGGCGGGGAGCTCTCGGAAGACAGCTCGCGGGGCCGAAAGAAAAAGAAGAGTCGCGCCGATCTCGCCAGCGAGCACGATGAGCGCATCGCGGCGGCCATCGAGGCCACCGCAGAGGGCACGCTCGGCGGCGACCAGCTGCCGCCGCCCGAGCTGCTTACGCCGCCGGCCCCTCGCAGCGCCGAATTCGGCAAGCGCGAGCTCGACGCGATGGGAGTCAAGCTCACTGACGCGTTGCGAACCTTTCGTGTGGAGGCCGAGATCACCGGTCGCACGACGGGTCCCGTCGTCACACAGTTCGAGGTAGAGCCGGCTCCCGGCGTGAAGGTCCGGCAGATTGCGAATCTGGCCAACGACCTCGCTCTCGCCATGCGCGCCGCGAGTATCCGCATCGTCGCACCGATTCCGGGGCGCGGTGCGGTGGGCGTCGAGGTGCCGAATCCAACGTCGGAAATCGTCGCTTTTCGCGAGCTCATCGAGTCGCCCGAGTTCCGCAACGCGCGCGCCGCGCTCCCAATTGCGCTCGGCAAGGATCTCGAGGGCAAGCCGGTGATCGCCGATCTCGCGAAGATGCCGCACCTGCTCATCGCTGGCGCCACGGGCTCGGGGAAATCCGTGTGCGTGAACACTGTGATCACGAGCCTCGTGTACACGCACACGCCGGAGACTCTGCGCTTCCTGATGGTTGACCCGAAAATGGTCGAGCTGTCGGTGTACAACACTCTTCCGCACTTGCGCCACAAGGTGATTACGGACAGCCGCGACGCGGCCTCGGTGCTCAAGTGGGCCGAGATGGAGATGCAGGAGCGCTACGAGCTGCTGGCCGCGAATGGCTGCCGCAACGTGCAGGACTTTAACCGGCGTTTGCGCAACGGCGACAAGCTGAAGGTGCCCACGCGCAAAGACGTCGCGTTCGAGAACACGACGTACGACGGAAAGATCCTGCCGTACATCGTCGTCGTCATCGACGAGCTGGCAGATCTCATGATGACGGTGCAGAGCGAGGTCGAGCCGCCACTCGCTCGGCTCGCGCAGAAGGCGCGCGCCATCGGCATCCACCTGTTGCTCGCAACGCAGCGGCCGAGCGTCAACGTGATCACGGGACTCATCAAGGCGAACTTTCCCAGCCGCATCGCCTTCCGCGTCGCGTCGCAGGTGGACAGTCGCACGATCATCGACGGGATGGGCGCGGAGTCGCTGCTCGGCAACGGCGACATGCTCTTCATTCCGCCGGGCAAGTCGGAGGCTGCTCGATTGCAGGGCGCGTATATTTCGTCCGAAGATACCGAGCGCCTCATGGGCTGGTACGAGGAGCGGAAGGCTGAGCGGCGTCGGGCGCTGGAAGCGGAAGGGCTCATTCTCGAGGAGCCGGTGTCCAGCGAACCCGACATCCTGGAAGAGATGCGGAAGCGTGAAGCGATCGCGACCACGGACGCCGCGGATGGCGAAGTGGCCGGCGAGCGCGACAAGCTCTTTCGTGAAGCAGCCGAGGTGGTCGTGCAGAATCAGCTGGGCTCTACGTCGCTGCTGCAGCGCCGATTAAAGGTGGGTTATGGGCGCGCCGCGCGAATCATCGATCAGCTTCAGGACGCGGGCGTGCTCGGCCCCGCGGATGGTTCGAAGGCACGAGATGTACTCGTGGGGCTGGATGACATCGATCGCATTTGCGGCCCGGCGTAACGAATCTAGTGGAGGAATCGTGAAGGCTTCAGTCAAACCGTTTTTCTTGATCGCGACACTGCTGTGGGCGGTCGCATGCTCGCATGGCGCGAAGGCACCCGCCGCGATCGCGCCGGCAAGCGCAGCGCCCCGAGCTGGCGCGGCGGCGCTGTCTCCCGGGATTGCGCAGATCGCGCGTTGGGCGGCCGAGCTCTCACCGTCGAAACGCGTTTACGTGGCGCGAATAGTCTCGGAGGGTCAGGCGCACCGGCTCGGCTTCCGCACGCTCGAGCTCTCCGACGCCAACTACGACGGCGCGAATGCCTGGCTGCTGATGGAGTCGCGCACGGTAGGCACCGTAGTGCTCGCCGAGTCGCTATACGTGGCGAAGGGTACCGGCATGCCATTGTATCGCGTCGCGCACACTCCGGACTCGCAGATCGACACGCGTTACACGCCGGACAGTGTGGTGACGACGTTCAGCGGAGACAGCGGCGGCGCTCGCGTAGCGCTGCCTGACGAGGCCGGACTCGTCGGCAACATCTACTGGCTCGAGCCGGTGTTGGCGACGCTGCCGTTGGCGCCAGGCTGGAAGGACAGTGCAACGACGCTATTCGTCGGACCGCACGATCACGCGCGAGTGGTGATGCAGATGGAGGTGGTGGGCCAGGACAGCGTCGAGGTTCCCGACGGCGTCTACGATTGTTGGGCAATGAACCTGCAGGTCGGCGAGACGCAGGAGCATCTCTGGGTGAGGAAGAGCGATCGCGTGCTCATCAAGCAGGACACGCCGGTGGCGGGCATTGCGGGCGCGAAGGTGCAGTTGCTCCTCGCTGCCGGCCAGACGAAGCCTGCGGAGGGGAAGTAGCGCGTCGCAGTATCGCGATGGTGGTGGAGTTGCTTCGATGCGGGCGTCCTGGTGGGCGCCCGCATCTTCGCATCCATGACGGCAAGGTCGCAGGAGCTGGGGCAGGCGGGTGAGCGCGTCGCGGAGGCCTGGCTGGCTCAGCGGGGCTGGAGAATCCTTGACAGGCGCTTCCGAAACGGGCACCGCGATCTGGACCTGGTGGCGGAGCGAGAGGGGCTGGTGGCGTTCGTGGAGGTCAAGGCGAGGACCGGCAGGGAGTTCGGTCAGCCGGTGGAGGCGGTTAACTGGCGGAAGCAGCGGGAATTGGCCAGGTCGGCGTCCGTGTGGATCGCAAGGTTCGGGAGGGCGGAACAGGCGTTTCGATTCGACGTGATTGGCGTGCTGATCGATGGCGAACGGGTGCGAGTGCAGCACGTCGAGAACGCATTTGCGGTCAGGGCGACTGGTTGACAGGCAGGGAGTGGCTTCGTATTTTGTTCGGGGGGTGGGAATAGGTGACCCCGGCGGTAGATTTTCTATCGCCAGGCCAGATTCGGTAGTCTCACGATCTCACGAGTTGGGTGATCGAATGGCTGTCTCCACGGGACAGGAAGAAAAAAAGAAAGCGCTGACTCTGGCAATCGCGCAGATCGAGAAGAGCTGCGGCAAAGGGTCCATCATGAAAATGGGAGCCGACGCAGCAAAGGTGCGGATCGATGTCATCCCCACCGGCGCGATCAATCTCGATGCGGCAATCGGTGTCGGCGGAATTCCACGCGGACGCGTCACCGAGATCTACGGACCGGAGTCGAGCGGTAAAACAACGCTCTGTCTGCACGTCGTCGCGAATGCGCAGCGCGCCGGCGGTGTGGCCGCCTACATCGATGCGGAGCACGCGCTCGACATCGAGTACGCGCAGAAGCTCGGCGTCGACATCGAGAATCTTCTCGTCTCGCAGCCGGATACCGGCGAGCAGGCACTCGAGATCTGCGAGGTCCTCGTGCGCTCGGGTGCCGTCGACATCGTCGTCATCGATTCCGTCGCGGCGCTCGTGCCGAAAGCGGAGATCGAGGGTGAGATGGGCGACTCCCACATGGGGCTGCAGGCGCGCCTCATGAGTCAGGCGCTGCGGAAGCTCACGGGCGCCATCGCGCGCTCCAAAACCTCCGTGGTGTTCATCAATCAGCTTCGCGAAAAAATCGGCGTCATGTTCGGCAATCCCGAGACGACCACGGGCGGCAAGGCGCTCAAGTTCTACGCGTCGGTTCGCCTCGACATTCGCCGCATCGGGCCCGTCAAGGAGAAGGAAGACGTGATCGGCTCGCACGTGCGAGTGAAGGTCGTGAAGAACAAGGTCGCGCCACCGTTCAAGCAGGCCGAGTTCGACATCATGTACGCGGAGGGGATCAGCCACACCTCCCTCCTCGTGGATATCGGCTCCGAGTCCGGGATCATCGAGAAGTCCGGCGCGTGGTATAGCTACAACGGCCAGCGCATCGGGCAGGGGCGCGAGAACGCCAAGATGTTCCTCAAGGACAACAACAGCATGATGCTCGAAATCGAAGAGAAGGTGAAGGTCGTGCTGGGAATCAAGAACGTGGAGGCGCAGCTCGAAGAGGCCGAAAGCGACGAATAGAAGGTTGTTCGTCGGCGAAGTCGTGCCGAAGGGCGAGGTGGAGTGGCGAGGGCACCCGGAAACTGTCCTCGTTGCACCCTTCCCCTTCGGCACTTCGCTTATCCGGGAGCCACGTGA
>JANWLO010000156.1 GCA_025450815.1 Gemmatimonadaceae bacterium | reverse complement strand
TGTCTTCCACCGCCTCGACAACACTCAGCCGGCGAGCGAGTCGATCGCGATCGGCAAGGCACGCACGGCGGCGCGATTCAAGCGCCCCTCGAAGCTGCTCGAGGACTCCGTAGCCAGCGGCCGCGTCTCGCTCCTTTCGCTCGAGGGCGTCATCCCGATGCAGGGCGGACTGCCCATCATAGTCGAGCAGCAGGTGATCGGCGCGATTGGCGTGAGCGGCGTGACCGCCGTGCAGGATGAGCAGGTCGCACAGATCGGACTCGCCGCGTTCGCGCGCTGACGCGCCATTCGCGCCCCACGCAAAGGCAGAGTGAGCACGCACAAGTCGGACGTCGTCATCATCGGCGCACGCTGATGCACGCTGGAACGAAGCGCGCGATTCGCTGGATCTTCTCGATCGCCATGCTCGTTGCGGTCGTGCTCTACGGTCGCACCATCGACTGGAGCTCGGCGTGGACCGCGATCCGCTCCGCCTCATGGCCGATCCTCCTCATCGCCACGCTCGCGAACTTCGTGACGCTCGGCGCCAAGGCGGTCACGTGGTGGATTTTCCTCCGAGCCGTTGGAGTCCCATCGCTCTCGCTCGCGGTCAAGGCTACCGTGGCCGGCGCGGGGCTCAACAACATTCTCATCGCGAATAGCGGCGACGCCGCGCGCGCCGTATTCGTGACGCGCGCATCCGGCGCGTCGAGCGCCGCCGTGCTCGCGGCGCTCGCGCTCGAGCGGCTGTTCGATCTGATCGGCTACATCGTGCTGATGGCCGGCGCCGCGTATCTGCTTCCCATGCCGCATGAGATCGCGCGCTGGCGCTTCGTTGCCGTGGGCGCGCTGCTTGGCATAATCGTGCTGTTCGCCGTTCTCCTGCGCCGCGCGCCCGGAGTCGTCGCGGCAACGGTGTATCCGGCCACGCTCCTCGGTCGAATGCGCAGCTATCTCGGCAAATTCATGGAGAGCGTGCGCAACATCCTCACGCTCGAGCGCATCGCGTTCGCGATGGCGCTTGCGCTCGTGAACTGGGCCGCGCAAATCGCGACGTATCACCTCGTCGCGGTGGCGGCGCACTTTCCGATCACTATCGTTGGCAGCGTGACCACACTCATCACCGCCAACGTGGGGTTTCTCGTGCGCGCGACGCCCGGCAACGTCGGCGTCTTTCAGATGGTTTACGGCGTCACCGCCCAGGCGCTCGGCCTCAACCGCGACTCGGCCGTGGCGGTCGCGCTGCTGTTGCAGCTCATCCAGAACCTTCCGGTGACGCTGCTCGCGGTCGCCATCGCACCCGACCTGCTGCTGCACTGGCGCGAACGTCGCGGCCGCATGGAATCGGACGGCACGCACCATCGTCGCGCGTCGGACCGGGCTGAGTGACTGGGTCCACACGGGGGCCAAAAGCAACGCGGCGCGCCCGGGGGCGCGCCGCGTGCTTACAGCAATGAAGCGGTAGAGCTTACTGGCCCGTCATCGCGACGCCCTGCGCAGGAGCCTGGGCACTCTCGACCACGAACACGACGCGGCGATTCTGATCCGCGCCCGGCTGATCCTTGGAGGCGTTCGGAACCACGAGGCGCGCCTTGCCGTAACCAACCGCGCGAATCTCATCCGTCACGCCGGCGTTCGAAGAGAGGTAACCCTGAACGGCACCAGCACGACGCTTCGAGAGGTCGAGGTTGTACTTCTGGCTGCCAGCCGGATCGGCAAAGCCTTCGACCGTGATGACCGAGCCGGGATAGTACTTGGTGACGACCTTGGCGAAGCGGTCGAGCGCCGCCTTGTCCTCATCGCGAACCGTCGCGTCGTCGTACGCGAAGTGCACGGGAAGGGCAAACTGCATCCCGCTCTCGAGCGCCGTGATCTTGGCGCCATACTCAGTGCGAAGGCTGTCCAGGTCCTTGCGAAGCGACGCGACATCGAGCGTCAGCGAGCTGTCACCGGACATACGCGCGGAGCGCTCGGCGCTCACGGCGGAATCGGTGCGTGCGTCGGCGCGCGCCTGCTCGGCGGCGACGTGCTCCCGAACGAACCCCTTGGTGGCGCATCCGGCCATCACCGGTGCCACGAGCGCGATTGCCGCAAACATCTTGAAATGGTTGATCATCTTTTTCTCCATGAAGACGCCCTGACCGAATCCGACCCCTGCTGCGCTACATCCTGTGCTAGAAGCATGCCCCGGTGCGCCACTGTGACAGCCCTCACG
The DNA here is from genome assembly GCA_025450815.1 of Gemmatimonadaceae bacterium. GTDB lineage: Bacteria > Gemmatimonadota > Gemmatimonadetes > Gemmatimonadales > Gemmatimonadaceae > FEN-1250. Next base: position 30,758 of record JANWLO010000156.1, on the reverse strand, counting down.
GGGGTCGCACCGAGTCGATCACATCGCGGCTTCATGCTCCGATAACGAGTCCCTGTTGTGATGTGCGTCCGAACTTTCGATGACCTCCAACACCATCTCTCCACCCGGCAGCAGCGCCTTCACGACGAACGACTGGCGGTGATGCGCGCAGGGTCCGTGCGCGTGTAGTGCGTCGATGTGACGACGTGTTGCGTAGCCGCAATTGTGGTCCCACGCGTAGTGCGGGTGGCGGCGCGCGAGACAGGCCATGAGCCGGTCCCGGGTGACCTTCGCAACGATCGATGCGCAGGCGATGCTGAAGCACTTGTCATCGCCGTCCACGATGCCGTGGTGCTCGACGCCGAGCGTGCGTATCGGGCGGCCATCGACGAGGATGTGATCGGGCGCGACGCGAAGCCGTGCGAGCGCGCGGCGCATCGCGAGCACGCTCGCGTGGTAGATGTTGAGGCGGTCGATTTCCCGCGCGGATGCTGCGCCCAACCCAAGGCTCACGGCGCGTTCTACGATCAGTGTGACGAGGCGCTCGCGGGCGAGCGGCGTGAGCGCCTTGGAATCATCCACGCCCCGCAGCGCACGTGTGTCGGATGGCATGACGATGGCGCATGCGACGACGGGGCCCGCAAGGGAGCCCCGTCCGACTTCATCGACTCCGGCGATGAGCGCACCGCCGCTGAGGCGCAGCTCCCGCTCGATCGTCGTCCAGCGCGCGCGGTGCACTAGCGGCGGCCCGGCGGCGTGCGAGCTACGCGGGCTTGGCGATCTGAATCTTGCGCTCCTTGATCCGCGCTGCCTTACCGGTGGCGGCACGCAGATAGTAGAGCTTCGCGCGGCGAACGCGGCCACGGCGAACCACGTGCACGTCGCCAAGCATCGGGCTGTGGAGCGGGAAGATTCGCTCGACGCCGACGCCGTTGGAGATCTTGCGAACCGTGAAGGTCTCGCTCACGCCGCTACCGCGCTTGGCGATGCACACGCCCTCGAAGGCCTGCAGCCGCTCCTTTTCTCCTTCCTTTACGCGTACGTTCACGCGCAGCGTATCGCCCGCACGAAAGGGCGGAATGTCGGTGCGGAGATATTCCTTCTGGGTTTCGATGAATACATGCATGGGGAGCTCGGGGCCGTATTTCGGGGCCCGGAAAAAGTGTCGTAGGGAGTCTGGCAAGCTAATCAAGAACAGGAGGGCGATCAATAGCCGAAGCCATTGATCGCCCTCATGATCGCTCGATTTGCTGCACCGCGCGCACAGGGCACGCGGCCGGACGAATTCAGCTCATGGCACTGCGATCGTCTTCGTCACCGACTTGGAGGCTGACGACTTGTCGACGATCGTCAGCGTGACGCTCACCGTTTTCCTGCCTGAGTAGGTGTGCGTCCACGCGGCCGCGCTGCCGGTGTAGCCATCCCCGAACGCCCAGCGATAGGACGAGACACCCTTGGGCACCACGGACTTGTAGGCGTTGAATGCGCAAACGTGGCTCCTGGTGCACGTCGCCGTGAAAGACGGTGAGATGTTGTTGCTCGAGCTCGGAGGCGTGGAGGGCGGAACGTACGTGGGAACTGTGCTGGTAGCCGACCCGGATGAACTCGCCGGAGCGATCGATTTGCTCACGTAGTACTTCTTCCCAGTGCCCGTCACAATCGAGAGACTGAAGGCGACGCTCGAGACCGTACCGCCGTACGTGTGCGTGGCGGAGCGGCTCGACGCCGTGGTTCCGTCGCCAAACGACCAGAGATAGCTGGTGACCCCGCCCGTGGGCCCGGATCCGCCGGCGTCGAACGAGCAGACACGCGAGGCGCATGCGTATTCGGCACCTACGCCGCCCACTGGCGTGATCGACGGCGGCTTGGGAGCCGGCTTCGCAGGCGCGGCGGCCGGTGCGCTGGTACCGCCAATCCACCCGGTGTAGAGGAGCTTGTTGGTCGAGCCCAGGAGATTCGCGAGCAGACTGTTCGTCGTGTTGCTCGTGAGGGCGCTGCGGACGGTGGCGGGCGACGCGGTTGGGTGTTCGCTCAAGTAGAGTGCTGCGGCGCCGGCGACGTAGGGCGCTGCCATGGAGGTGCCGGTCCAGTTCGCGAGCGACGCGTCCGAGTAATAGTCCGCCGCGGGAACGTTGACGCCCGGGGCGAATAGCGCGACGCAGGAGCCGTAGTTCGACCATGACGGGCGAAGATCGGTGACGTCGATCGCGCCGACGGTGATCGCAGTCTTTACCTTGGCGGGCGACGACGTGCACGCATCGACACCGCTGTTGCCGGCCGCGACGACGTACGTGACGCCAGACTGAATCGACTTGGACACGGCGCTGTCGAGAATCGGAGCCGTGCCGGCGCCGAGGCTCAGGTTGGCGACCGCAGGCGATCTGTGGTGAGCAGTCACCCAATCGACGCCGGCGAGGATGGTGGATAGCGGAGTGCTGCCGCTGCATGGGAAGACGCGAACAGACCAGATCGTGGAGCTCTTCGCGACGCCGTGCACACTGCCACCCGCGATGCCGGCCACGCCGGTGCCGTGTCCATTGCAGTCGGAGCCGTTGCCGCCAAGCGCATCGAAGGCAAGGTGTGCGCGTCCGCCGAACTCCGAGTGTGTGTACCGAATGCCGCCGTCGACGATGTAGATGTTCACGCCGGTACCCGTAGCGCCGTAGCTGAACGTGTTGTTGAGCGGCAGACCATGCTGGTCGAGGCGGTCGAGCGCCCAGCCCATTCCGGATTGGCTGCCCATCTGCTTCACGAAACGGTCGGGCTCGATGCGATCGACGTCCGGGTCGGCGCGCAGCTTATCGAGGTCGCCCGAGTCGACGGCGGCGGCGAAGCCGTGCATCACCGTGCCGAACTTCTGATCGAGCATCAACGCGTGCCGGAAGGAAATTCGATGCAGCAGATTCTCGGGAGTCGCCGAGCCGGACTTGAGAACGACGATGTAGTGCCCCGCCCAGACGTCCGCGTTCGGCGAGTTGGCGGTGGTGTGGGGAGGAGTCGACTGCACGGGAGACGGCGCGGTGGCGTCGTTGCAGGCGGCGAGCGAGAGGATGCCAAGGCATCCGGCGAGGAGGCGTTTCATCGTGGGACTCCATGGGTACAGGGTCCGCGCGACAGCTCGACTGGCGTGGCATCAGCGAGTGATGCGTTAGCCTCGTGGCTTTGCGTCGCCGCCTTTCGACGGCTTTGCCCTCGTCACTAAACCATCGGCTCAGTAACCGTGCGACAGCAATTGGTGAACACAACAGCTTTCGGATACGGTCGCTCAGAAGTGAGCGACCGAACCAGCGTGCAGCGAAACGAATTCGTGCTGAAAATCCGGCGTCGTTGTGTTGGCCCCAGGGTACTGCCTGGCACAACGAAAGAACAGAAGCAGAAACGAGCTACTTCATCGAACTGACTGAGCGGCCAGACAAGAAGCTCCCGCTCCCCTCATTCGGCGCGATTACACGAGAGACGGATGACCATGCCCATGAGTAAAACCTCATAAAAATGGGCACGTAATGTTGCACTCTACGCCCGTCTTTACCCCTCTTTTTCCCCTCGCACACGCGCCCTCGATAGTCGTTCCGCCTCCGCCGCGCGCCACTCGGCGATCTTCTTGTGGTCGCCCGACATCAATACATCCGGGACCTTGCGACCGCGATACTCGGCGGGCCGCGTGTAGCTCGGGGCGCTCAACTCACTCCCGTCCCAGAACGAATCGGTGCGCGCGCTGTCCATGTCCGACATCGCGCCAGGTAGCAGCCGCACCGTGGCGTCCACGATCACGAGCGCCGCCGCCTCGCCGCCGCTCAGCACGAAGTCGCCGAGCGAGATCTCCTCGGTGGCGAGATGGTCCGCGACGCGCTGGTCGACGTCCTTGTAGTGCCCGCAAAGGATCGTGAGCTCGCTGCCCGCGGCGTAGCGCACGGCGTCGCCCTGCTCGAACGGGCGGCCGCGCGCGGAGACGAGCACTATGGGCGACGTTGCGCCGATGGAGTCCACTGCCTCGAAGAACGGATCGGGCTTCATCACCATCCCTGCCCCGCCGCCGAAAGGATAGTCGTCCACCGTGCGATGCCGGTCGTGTGTGAACGCACGAAGATCGACCACGTTGTACGACGCGCCTCCCGCTGCCGCCGCCCGCGACGGGATGCTGAGCGCAAGCGTGGTCGTGAAGAACTCGGGGAAGATCGTGACGATCGAGACGCGCAGCATCAGTCGAGCAGCCCCGGCGGCGGTGCGATCACGACGGTGCGCGAGTCTCGCTGCACCTCGTGGATGAACGCAGCGTTGAACGGGATCAGTACCGTTCCGGTGGCGCGCTCGACGTCGAGCGCGAGCCCCTGCGGGAGCTCGAAGACATCGCTCACCGTACCTACGAGCTCGCCCGACTCGAGCACCACACGCATCCCCACCAGCTCGTGCACGTACACCTCGCCCCTCGCCGGCGGCTCGAGCTCCGCTGCGGGCGCGACGATGTAGCGAGTGGTCCAGCGCGCTGCCTCGTCGCGGTCGCGCATTCCCTCGAAGAGCACGATCAGCAGTCCGTTGTTGTGCGCCCGCGACTCGCGGACTATCAGCTCGGGCGGCTCGGGGAGCGGCTCGCCGTCGGCGTCGCCAGCGAAAAGACGACGGCCGGCCGAAAAGACTTCGGCCGGCGCGTCCGTGATCGGCTCCACGATCAGCTCACCGCGGAGCCCGTGGGACTTGCGCATGCGCCCGACGATGACCAATTCGGGCGACGACACGCGATTACTCCGCGTTCGTCTCTTTCACCGCGACGGCGCCCGCGCTGCGCTTGGACGCCACTCGTGTCTCGTGACGCGCCTTGAGCACACCCGCACGACGGAGCAGCGAGCGAACCGTGTCCGTGGGCTGCGCGCCGACGTCGAGCCAGTAGTTCGCGCGTGCCGCGTCAACCTTCAGCCCGTTGTCGGGAAGGCGGGGATTGTACTGGCCGATCAACTCGATGAAGCGGCCGTCGCGCGGGCTCTGCGAGTCTGCGATGACGATGCGATAGACGGGCAGCTTCTTCCGTCCGACGCGGCGAAGGCGAATCTTGACCATACGATTTGCTCCCCTGAGGGTGTGACGTGGTACGCGGGCTCATCGCGCATTCCGGTGTTTCCGGTGCGCACCCGGGTGGCGCTCGAAAGCTAGCTAACGACCCATGCGCGGCGGTGTCATTCCCGGCATACCGGGAAATCCCATCCGCCCGCCCTTCCCCATCTTCTTCATCATTTTCTGCATCTCGCGGAACTGCTCGAGCAGTCGATTCACATCGCTCACCGGGCGGCCACACCCTTTCGCGATGCGCGCGCGGCGCGACCCGTTCAGGACGTGGGGATTCTTGCGCTCCTCCACCGTCATCGAGAGCACGATCGCCTCGACGTGCTTCATGCGCTTCGGATCCATGTTCGCCTGCTTGAGCATCTTCGCGTTCACGCCAGGGAGCATCTTGAGCACGCCCTCCAGCGGTCCGAGCTTCTGCATCTGCCGCATGCTCGAGAGAAAATCCTCCAGGTCGAGACCTTCGCGGCGCACCTTCTTCTCGAGCTTCTTCGACTCCTCGGTGTCGAACGACTCCTGCGCCTTCTCAACCAGGGTGACGATGTCACCCATTTGCAGAATTCGCCCAGCCATGCGCTCGGGGTGGAACTCCTCGAGCGCATCCACCTTTTCGCCTACGCCGATGTACTTGATCGGCTTCTTCGTGACGCCGTAGATCGAGAGTGCCGCTCCACCGCGCGCGTCGCCGTCCATCTTCGTGAGCACGACGCCGGTAATGCCGAGCGCGTCGTCGAATCCCTTCGCGATCTTTACGGCGTCCTGCCCCGTCATTCCGTCGGCGACGAAGAGGATCTCGTCGGGCTTCACCGCTTCCTTGAGGCGGCGAAGCTCGTTCATCATCTCATCGTCGATTTGAAGCCGTCCCGCGGTGTCTACGATCACGACGCGATCGCGCGCGCGGTGCGCATCCTCGATTCCGCGCTTCGCGATCTTTACGACGTCCTTGCTTTCGCGATCGACATAGACCGGAACATCGATCTGCTTACCCAGCGTCTCGAGCTGATCGATTGCGGCGGGACGATAGACGTCCGCCGCAACGAGCCGCGTGGGGCGCCCCTCCGCCTTGAGCTTGCGCGCCAGCTTCGCCGCGGTGGTCGTCTTTCCGGAGCCCTGCAGCCCGACCATGAGCACGACGCCGGGTGGCACGGTACCGATTCGCAGCCCTTCACGGCGTTCGCCCAGCATTGTGGCCAGCTCGTCGTGCACGATCTTGACGAGTTGCTGTCCCGGCGACACGCTCCGGAGTGCCGCGACACCGGCCGCCTTCTGCTCCACGCGCTCCAGGAACTCGCGCGTAAGCTGGAAGTTGACGTCGGCCTCCAGGAGGACGCGCCGAACCTCGCGCAGCCCCTCCTTGATGTCGGCTTCGTTGAGCACACCGCGCCCGCGAAGGCGCGCAAATACGGCGTCGAGCTTTTCGCTCAGTTCATCGAACATAGCCTTTAAACATATGCGCAGTTAGTATTTAGGGCAATCCGAGCACTCACTCCCGCGCCGACCCACCCATACCCCGCGTCCATGGCCCGCGCCCAGCGCAAGGAAGAGATCCTCAAGTCCGAGCTGCCACCAACGCTCCCGTTGATGGCGCTTCGATCCACGATCGTCTACCCGCTCGGCACTATCGCGGTGCAGATGGGAGCTCCGGAAAACCTCGCGATCATCCGGTCCCATGACGAGGCCGGCTTGATCGTTGGACTCGTGGTCGCAAGCGGCGACCACGATGAGGCGATCGATCCTAGCGCGTTCCTGGGCCGGGTGGGCGTTGCGGCCCGCGTCCATGAGCGAATCATCCTCCCTGGCGACACGGTGCAGATCACCCTCCAGGGGCTGCGGCGCATCGTCATCGAGGGCGTGGAGCAGCGCGATCCGTATCCCGTGGCGAGGGTGAAGCCGGCGGCCGAGATCCCGCTCGATCCGGTGCATGGCGAGGAGCTGATGGCGCGCCTCGTGAATGCCGCCGAGACGCTGGCCGAGCTGGTGGACCGCATCCCGGACGAGGTTCCCGCAATCCTCAAGATGAACATGTCCGACCCGGGGCGGTTCGCCGACCTCGCGGCCACGAACATGAACTTCCGCATCCAGGACAAGGACGAGGTCATCCAGCGCCTCGACATCGGCGAGCGGATCCGCTTCGTGCTCACACGTCTGGAGCGCGAAGTCGGTCGCGCGCGCGTGATGGAGGACGTGAAGCGCCAGACCGAGGTGAAGATCGAGCAGCATCAGCGGGAGTTCTATCTGCGCCAGCAGCTCAAGGCGATTCTCGCGGAGCTCGGCGAATCCGATCCGGGCGAGAAGGAAGCCAACGATCTGATGAGGAAGATCGACGAGGCCAACCTTCCCGAGAAGGTGGCGCAGGAGGCGAAGCGCGAGACGGAGCGCATGCGCATGCTCTCGCCCGCCGCGAGCGAGTATCAGGTGATCCGCACGTATCTCGACTGGATCGTCGCGCTGCCGTGGAACAAGCGGTCGGGGTCGGAGGCGATCGAGCTCGCGAAGGTCCAGGAGGCGCTGGATGTGCGGCACTACGGACTCGGCGAGGCCAAGGAGCGCATCCTCGAGTATCTGGCCGTGCGCAAGCTGCGCGGCGGCGTCACGCACGGGCCTATTTTGTGTTTCGTCGGACCGCCCGGCACTGGCAAGACGTCGCTCGGCGAGGCCATCGCGACGTCGATCGGGCGCGAGTTCTACCGCATCTCGGTTGGCGGGGTGCGCGATGAGGCGGAGATCCGCGGGCACCGTCGCACGTACGTCGGCGCGATGCCGGGGCTCTTGCTCAGCGCACTGAAGCGCGTTGGCGTGAAGGACCCGGTGCTGCTCATCGACGAGGTGGACAAGATGACGCACGGTGGCATGAGCGGCGATCCAACGGCAGCGATGCTCGAGGTGCTCGATCCGTCGCAGAACCACTCGTTCGTCGATCACTATCTGAATCTTCCGTTCGATCTATCGTCCGCGCTGTTCATCTGCACGGCGAACAATCTCTTCGACATCCCCGCGCCGCTGCGCGACCGGATGGAAGTGATTCGCATCGCGGGCTACACGATCGAGGAGAAGGTGGAGATCGCGTGGCGCTACCTGCTGCCGAAGCTGTTCGAGGAGAACGGCATCACGGACATGGATCTGCAGTTCACCGATGAGATGCTGAGCCTCATCTCCAGCGGCTACTCGCGCGAGGCGGGGCTGCGCGGATTCTCGCGCAACATCGAAGCGATCATGCTGAAGCGCGCTCATCGCAAGGCGATGGATGAGGAGGGCGCGTGGGTGGTCGACGCCGCAATGGTCGAAAAGATCCTGGGCGTCGCCCGATACGCGCGCGATGAAGCGGAGAAGGAGCCGGAGATCGGCGCGCCCACGGGGCTCGCGTGGACGGCTACTGGCGGCGAGCTGATGACAATCGAAGCGCTCAAGATGCCCGGCACTGGCCGTCTGATCGTGACGGGGCAATTGGGCGACGTGATGCGAGAGAGCGTGGACGCCGCGTACTCGTACGTGCGCTCGCGCGCGGGGTCGATCGGGATCGACGATCGCATGTTCCGCGATTACGACCTGCACATCCATCTCCCTGCCGGCGCGATTCCCAAGGACGGTCCGAGCGCGGGGATCACGGTGACGCTGGCAATCGCGAGCACTCTGAGCGAGCGCCCGGTGCGCCGCGACGTGGCGATGACGGGCGAGGTCACGCTGCGCGGCCGCGTGCTCGAGATTGGCGGCGTAAAGGAGAAGGTTCTCGCCGCGTATCGTGCCGGGCTCCGCGAGGTGATTCTGCCGAAGGCGAACGAGAAGGATCTGCGCGAGATCCCCGAGGAAGTGCGCAAGAACATGGTGTTCACGTTCGTGATGTACATGGACGAGGTGCTGCATCTCGCGATGCTGCCGTCGGTGGTTCCGACGCCGGCCGATCTGAAGCCAGCGAAGGAATCGGAGCCGGAGCGCCGCGGCAGCGACGACGAGCGCGAACGTCCGATCGAAACGGGTGACTGAGCCAGCGGCACTCCCCGGGCGCGCCCTGAGCTCGCCGCTGCCACCGCTCGACGAGGCGACCAAGCGCAAGCAGCTCGCGCGGATGAAGGGGCGCGCGACCGGGCTGCTACTTATCGCCACCGCAGTATGGATCGCGAGCTCGCTACTCGTGTCGCGTTACCCGTGGCTCGCGTACGTCCGTGCGACGGCGGAGGCTTCGATGATCGGCGGGCTCGCCGACTGGTTCGCGGTCACGGCGCTCTTCAGGCATCCGATGGGCATTCCGATTCCGCACACGGCGATCGTCGCCGCGCGCAAGGATCAGATCGGGCGCAGCCTCGGCAACTTCGTCTCGCGACACTTCCTGAGTCGCGACGTGCTCGCGGCTCGGCTCTCGTCGCTCCACGTGGCCGAGCATCTCGCGCTATGGCTCTCAGTGCCGGAGAACAGCCGCACGCTCGCGCGCCATGCCGCCACCGGACTCGCGAACGGTGCGCGCATGCTAGCCGACGAAGACGTTCAGGAGCTCATCGACCGCGTTATCGAGGAGCGCATTCGCAACACGGAGGTAGCTCCGCTGCTCGGACAGATGCTCTCGCTGCTCACCGCCGGCGATCGCCATCAGGAGCTGCTGGACGAGGCGATAGGGCTGCTCGCTCGCGCCGTGGATCAGAATCTGGATCTCATTCGCGAGCGCCTCGAAGAGGAGAGCCCGTGGTGGGTGCCGGGGATGGTCGACGACCGGATCCACCGGAAGATCGTGACGGGGCTGGACCACACCCTCACGGCCGTGCGCGACGATCCAGACCATCCACTGCGGCGCCGCTTCGACGACGCGCTCGCGAACTTCGTGCGCAAGCTGAACGAGTCACCCGAAGTGCGCGCGCGAGCCGAGCGAATCAAGCTGGAGATTCTGGACAAGGAGGCGGTGCGTCGATTTTCATCGTCGATCTGGGACGACGCGAAGGCCGCGCTCTTCCGCTACGCCGACGCGCCGAACGCCTTCGCGCCCACCGCCATCGAGCGCGGCCTCGTGTCGCTCGGCGAGGCCGTGTCGCGCGACGAGGCGCTGCTCGCGCGCATCGATGCGTTGATCGCCGACGTTGCGCTGCACCTCGTGGATCGGTACCAGGGCGAGGTCGCGCAGCTCATCGCGCAAACGGTCACGTCATGGGATCCCGAAGTGACATCGGATCGCGTGGAGCTCGCGATCGGAAAGGACCTCCAGTTCATCCGCATCAACGGCACGATCGTTGGGGGGTTGGCGGGATTGGTGATCTACGCTCTAGCGAAGTTCATCGGGTAGGGGCTGGGGTAGCTTCGGCATCGGGAGGCGGAAGGCCAAGGCGAGCTGTGAGCCTATGAGCCGACAGCTTTGAGTCCTGAGCTTATGGACGCGAGCATCGCGAGGCCGGCAGGGATCGAGAGGCGGAAGGCGGGCCCAAGCTATAAGCCTGTGAGCGGATGGCCTTGAGCCTTGAGCCTTGAGCTTGTAGCGGTGGCGATTCCGCGCATCACCTTCGCCCGTAGGAAAGGGATGCTCGAGAAGGGGCGGCAACGGCTCAGATCTCACAGCAATCGGCTCTCCAGCTATCTGCTTGGGCTCGCCTTCCGCCTCTAAATGCCAGACCGCCTAGCGAATCTCGATCTTCGAAAGATCGTACACATCCGTGCGATCCCCCTCAGGAACGTCGACGTACACCACCACCGTGTGTCCGCCCACCTCGCCGCCCACGAGCGAGATCGATCGCCCGGACGCGGTGAAGTGCGTTCCCGACGGTGATTCGACGGGCTTCGCGTTCGGGTAGCGCGCGGCGAACACTTTCTGCATGGCCGCGCTGAACTCGCCCGCATCCACCGCCGAGCGAAAGACGGTGACCCACGCAATCCCGTCGCCGTGCGGGAAGTGGAGGATCGCGTAGCGGTCCCCACTCCATCCCGCCGCGGCGGTGATCGCCTCGTTCTGATCCTGGAGATGATGGAAGAAAAAGAGACGAGTTTCGAACTCACCCATGTCGTTCTGGTACGTGCTCGTCGCGCCGCGCGGAGCGGGGAGCGTAATCGACAACGGGAGCTCAGGGTGCGATCCGAAATACGCGTTCACGTGCAGGATCTGTGTCGACGACACAGGCATCGCCGATCCGAACGGCATCTTGCCCGGCTCCTGATCGTCGAACCGCCGCATGAACTCCGCGCCGCTCAGATACGGGAAGATGAGCGTCTCCTGCAGCACTTCGGGCGCCGCGGCAAACTTCGGCATCGAGCTCTGATTCTCGCGAATCATCTCGCGCACTTTCTCCCAGCCGCCGGGCAGTTGGGCCGCGGGCCCGAGCATCGTCTGGAGCGGCACAAGTGTCGCCTGACCCTCCATCACTGACTGCGCCGCCAGCACGCGGTCATCGTCGCCCTTGATGTGCAGCAGCGAATCGAGATTCGTGTACTGATCCTGCAGCGCGTGCACGAGCTCGTGCTCGATGACGAATCCCACTTCTTCCGGCTTCGCGCCGTCCACGACGTAAAGCACCTTCGTCTCCGGATCGTAGAAGCCGACGATCTGCTCGGTGTAGAGATCGAGCATCGTCTTGCGGAGGTCGAAAGTGTCGGGCACGAGCCCGAGGCGGCGCAACAGAATCTGTTGCGCGTTCAGATCTTCCTGCGAGCGCTCGTCCTCGAACTGCTTGAGGAGGAACTGGCGGACCTCCTCCTTCGTCTTGCGCTGCACCACAGGCGGGCGCTTGTATGTGAGCCCCGTCGCTTTCTCGATTTTGGGGATCGCATCCGCCACCTCGCGCGCGTACGGACCCTGCGCGGCGGCGGAGTCGCGATGTCCACACGCGGCGATGAGCAGCGACAGCAGCGCGACGACAACACACCGGCCGATGCGACCCTTCACGGCCATTCGACCGTCCGGCCCGTTGCGACGGCGACCACGCGCGCGACGTCGAGCGCGCGCACGACCAGTCCCTCTTCCACCAAACGCCGCTGCAGTTCGCTCTCCACGGTGGCGAGTCGAGCGCCGCGGGGCAGCGCGACGCTGGGCGCGGGATTCGCAGCGCGCGGCAAGTCGGGCGCCGGCGCCGGCGGCGCGGCAGCGGGAGCAGGCTCCGGCGTGCGCACGCCAGTGAACGCCGCTTCGAGCTCGAGGCCGAAGCGCTCGAGCGCCGCAAGCCCCGAGCGCGCCATGCGCTCGAGCGCCTCATCGGGACTCGCCTCGGCGACCTGCTCTCGCTGCGGCACCGGCGCCCCCACTCGCTGGACGTCGCGCAGGAGCGCGAGGCGCTCGCGGATGAGCGTCTCGGTCGTGTGCGAATACGTCGCCGTCGCCTGCGCGTGCGCGCAGGCCTCGTCCAGCGCGTCGATCGCGCGGTCGGGGCGCACCCGATCAGTGACGTAGCGATCCGTCAGCGTCACCGACGCGGTGAGCGCTTCGTCCGCGATCGACACATTGTGGTGGCGCTCCAGTCTCTCACGCCGCGCCTGGAGGATCGCCAGCGTGTCTTCCGCGGAAAGCTCCGTGACCGTGATCTTCTGGAAGCGGCGCTCGAGCGCGGGATCGCCGAGGATCCAGCGCTGGTATTCCTCGTCGGTGGTGGCGCCGATCACACGGAACTCGCCGCGCACGAGAGCAGGCTTGAGCATGTTCGCCGCGTCCATGGCGACGCCCATCGCCGCGCCCTGGCCGATGAGATTGTGCAGCTCGTCGATGAACAGGATAATGCTCGGGTCCTCTGAGCACGCGGAGACGATCGCCGTGAGCCGTTCCTCGTACTGCCCGCGATACATCGTGCCCGCGAGCAGTCCTGCATGGTCCAGAGCGAGCACGCGCGCGTTACGCAGCGCGAACGGAACAGCGCCGCCGGCGATGCGCTGCGCGAATCCCTCGGCGATCGCCGTCTTCCCCGTTCCAGCCGCACCCACCAGCGCAGGATTGTTCTTCCCGTGGCGCAGCAGGATGTCAATCACTCGCGCGATCTCGTTGTCGCGGCAGCGAACGGGCTCGAGCCTGCCCGCACGTGCCTCCGCAGTGAGATCACGCGTGAAACGCGCGAGCGTGTCACCGCTCGGCCGCAGCATGTCGGCGAAGCTCACAGCTTCAGCACGTCGTGGGCGTACCAGTGCATCATCTGACTCCCCCACAAAAGGGCTATCATCGCGGCCGGTGCAAGAAAAACTCCGAATGGCACGAGCGGTGGCTCGAAGGGAACGCCGCGTTTGCGACAGCGCAACCACGTGATGGGATAGACCACCGCGAGAAAGATCACTGCGCCGAGAAACGCGCCAATGAAGATCGTCAGCAGCGTGCGCCCCGGCCCGAGGTAGGCACCCACCATCGCCATGAGCGTCACGTCGCCGAAGCCCATCGCTTCTTTTTTCAGAGCGAGCTCGCCGAGCCATCCGATGATCGAGATGGCGCCGGCGCCAACGCACGCCCCTATGACTGAATCATACAGGGTGGCGAACGGAAGAGTTTCACTAAGCAGCGTGCCGGCCCCTGCGGCCACGAGCGCAAAGAGGAATCCGAATACCGTGAAGCCGTCGGGAATCACGTAGTGCGTGGCGTCGGTGATCATGATGCCGAGCAGGATCGTGCCGAACACTGCGACTCGAAATGCGGTTAGCGTCGCGCCGTAGTGAAGCTCCGCGCCGAGCCACCCGAGCGCGACCACGAGCTCGAGCAGGGGATAAATCGGCGAAATGGGATTCCTGCAGCCGCTGCAACGCGCCCGGAGAGCGACCCAGCTCACGAGCGGGATGTTTTCGTACCATGGAATCTCGTGTCCGCATTTCGGGCATCGCGAGCGCGGCTTTACGACCGACTGATCGAGCGGCCACCGGCTCACGCACACGTTGAGGAAGGAGCCGATGCAGGCGCCGAAGAGAAACGCGATCAGCGGGAAATACCAGGCACCGGGCGGAGCGAAGGCTTCGGTCACTCGCGGAAGTGCTGAAGGAGAATGCCGGCGGCGACGGCGACATTGAGCGATTCGATGCCTGGCGCTAGCGGAATGCCGACCAGCCGCGCGCAGCGCGTGCGCGCGTCCGCCGACAGTCCGGCGCCCTCATTGCCGACGGCGAGCGCCACCGAGGTGGGCGGCGCGATACTATCGACGGGCTGGCCGGTTGCGTCGGCGCCCCAGAGCGGGATCTGCCGGTCAGCGAGCATGCCGTCGAGCGCATCCCAGGAGACGGAGAGCGCGGGATAGTAGAAGAGAGCACCCATTGCGCTACGGACGACCTTGGCGTTCCACAGGTCAACGGTACCCGGCGCGGCTAGAGTTGCGGCTGCGCCGAGCGCTGCGGCGGTGCGCAGCATGGTGCCGGCGTTGCCCGGGTCCTGCACTGCATCGAGCACCAGGAGTCGGGGGCGCCCGGGGATCTCGAGCGATTCGGCGTTGACGTTCGGGATCTCCGCGATCGCGAGCACGCCCTGTGGGGAATCCGTGGACGCCGCGCTCGCGAACTCCGATTCGTCGAGCTCGAGAACGGGAATGCCGAGCGCGTCGATCGAGTTGCGGAGCTCGGCCCCGCGAGTCGCGGCGACTAGCGCTGGCGACACAAGCACGCCACGGATCACGAGCGGGCTCCGAACGAGCTCCTCGGTGGCTCGCACCCCTTCGCACACGAAGAGCTGCTGGCGCTCGCGCGCCTTTCGACGCTGCAGATCGCGGGCAATGGTGAGCAGCTTCGCGGACATGGGGGCGGGATGAGGGAAATGTTGGCGGCGGAGCGGCGCGCCGCGCAGGTCGTACGTGAAGATGGCGCAATGCCGGCGAACTACAATAACGCGCGTGATCCGAGTGCGCGTCGGCGGTTCACGCCACGCGCGCCCGCTCCGCCGCGGCGACCGCTGCGCCCTGCGCGAGGAGATCTTCGATCGCGGGGTGCATCCCCGGCGCCACGCGGACGATTCCGACTGTCATCGCGAGCTTCCACGGCGATCCGCGATGCGCCTGGAAATGATGGTCGAGCCGCTCACGCAGCCGTGGCGCGACGACGTCGGTGGTGTCGTCGGCGGCATCGAGCATGAGCGTCGCGAAGTCATCGTCGCCGATGCGGGCTATGACGTCGGACGCGCGAAAGGTCTCGCGCAGCACCTGCGACGCGGCCACGAGCGCGCGGTCGCCCTCGTCGCGGCCGTGCGACGCATTGATCTCGGCAAGCGATTGTACGTCGGCCACCGCGACCACGAGTCCGCGGGTGCGGTGCGCGAGCTTGAGATGATGCTCGGCCAGCGTGCGGAAGCCGTGCGCGTTGTAGAGACCTGTGAGCGGATCGGTGAGCGAGAGCTGCTCGAGCGTCGCGTGCAGGCGATAGCGCTCGATCGCGTAGTGAAGCACGCGAGTGAGCAGCGCGCTGCTCAGCTCTTCTTTCACGACAGAGTCGCAAGCGCCAACTTCGATTGCAGCGGCACCGTTCGACTCGCCCTTGTGTCCTGGCTCGACCAGCACCACCACGGGCACATCTGGAGCCTGGATGCGCATGCGCACGAGCACGTCCATGGCGACGTCCAGCGGCCCCGTGAGATCGAGCAGCACGACATCGACGCGCTGGTCCGCGAGTCTCGCGAGCGCCTCATCGCCCATTGGCACTGGAACGAGAGTGAAGGCGGGGAGGCGCGACGGCACCGAGGGCGCGAGCGACGCGCTCAACAGGCGCGAGGCTGGTGAGTCACCGGTGACGAGCAGGGCTGCGATCGGCTGAAGATCCATGATGCACCACACGAAACGGAAATGGCGAGGATGATGCCGGTGAGAGATGACGGCCCCCTGCTGGCGGGGGTCACGCGGCGTTGTCGCAATGGGCGGAATCGGGCATTGTTATCATCTATGGCGATTCCCGCAATCGGACTGACGATCGCCGGCTCCGATTCCGGAGGCGGCGCCGGCATTCAGGCAGATCTCAAGACCTTTCAGCATTTCGGCGTGTTCGGGACGTCGGTGATCACGGCGGTCACCGCGCAGAACACGCGTGAGGTGGCGGGATGGGTGCCGGTGGCGCTCGAGATGATCGACATGCAGATCGACGCGGTCGCCACCGATCTGCGACCAGCGGCGCTCAAGACTGGCATGCTGGCGGACGCGGACGTGGTCGAGTTGGTGGCCGCCGCGATTCGCCGCCACGCGCTCGCACCACTCGTCGTCGACCCGGTGATGGTGTCCGCTTCGGGGGACGCGTTACTCGATCCGGACGCCGTGGCCGCCATGCGTGCGATGCTGATTCCGCTCGCGACGCTCGTCACGCCGAACCTCGACGAGGCGGAGATCCTGCACGGCGAGACGGTGCGCGATGTCGACGCGATGGAGCGCGCGGGGCGCGCGCTTGTGGCGCGTGGTGCGACGGCGGCGCTGATCAAGGGCGGCCATCTCGTGGGCGATGCTGCCATCGATATTCTCGTGCACGGCGACCGCGTGCGCACGTTCACGCATCCGCGGCTCCGCACGCTGCACACGCACGGCACGGGTTGCACGCTCTCCGCTGCGATCACCGCGCTGCTGGCGCGCGGCGAGGAATTGGAAGCGGCGGTGGAGCGCTCGATCGAGTGGGTGCACCGCGCGATCGCGACGGCGCCGGGGCTGGGCGGGGGGCACGGGCCGGTGAATCACTGGGCGGATTAGCGGGAGATGACAAGCCGCATCTCGATCCCCCGCCGGCATTGAGAGGCGGAAGGCGAGCCCAAGCAGATAGCTTGAGAGCCGATAGCCTGGAGATGTGAGCCCTTACCGCCCCTTCTCGAGCATCCCTTTCCTACAGGCGAAAGGGATGCGCGGAATCCCCGCCGGCGCAAGCTCAAGGCTCAAGCCCATCTGCTCACAGGCTTATAGCTTGGGCTCGCGTTCCGCCTCTCGATCCAGACCGGCCCCGCGATGCTCGCGTCCGTAAGCTCAGGACTCCAAGCTATCGGCTCATAGTCTCACAGCTCGGCCTCGCGTTCCGCATCGCTATGTTCACGGCCGGCGAGTCTCTGCACGAAGGCTGTAACGAGCCGCTCAAAGCTCACCGCCGCGCGAGCTGTCGTCGCCAGCACCTCGGCGTGGCTGATCGGACTGTTGCTCATCCCGGCGGCGGTGTTCGTGATGCAGCTGACGCCAGCGACCCTCATCCCGAGGGCCCGCGCGACGAGAACTTCAGGCACGGTGGACATCCCAACCGCGTCCGCCCCCAGCCTCTCGAGCATCCGCACCTCGGCCGGGGTTTCGTACGACGGCCCGAGCAGCGCCGCGTAGACGCCACTCGAGATGGGGATGCCCGCGTCGAGCGCAGTGTCGCGGAGCATCGCGATCAACGCGGGATCATACGGTGCGGACATGTCGGGGAATCGAGTCTCGTTCGGCAGCTGCGGGCCGGAGAGCGGCGAGCGTCCCGTGAGATTCATGTGGTCTTCGATGATCATCAGGTCGCCGGGGCGTATCGTTCGGTTGATTCCGCCCGCCGCGTTCGAGACGAAGAGCGTGCGCGCGCCCACGGCATGCAGCACGCGCGCGGGGAGCACGACGGTGTCGAGCGAATGTCCCTCGTAGAGGTGGTACCGACCTGCCGCGACGATTACGCGCGTCGCGCCTAGCGTTCCGGCGATGAGGCGACCGGTGTGCCCCGAGACGCTCACCGGCGGGAAGCCGGGGATCGCGCGGAACGGCAACGACACCGGATCCTCGAGACGTTCGGCGAGCGCGCCGAGCCCCGAGCCAAGTATGATCGCGACGGCGTGCTCGTCGCCGAGCTTGTGGCGTACGAGCTCCGCGGCTCGCGCGACGGTGTCCGCGTGCGTGCTCACGACGACGAGAGGACCGACGACAGCTCGCGATCCACGGACTCGAGGAGCGCGACGCGCTCGTGCCACGGCAGGAACGCGCTTTCGAATCCGTTGCGGGCGATCTCTGCGAGCTCTGGGAGTGAAAAGCCGAGCGAGTGCGCGGCGTGCGCGTATTCGTCGGTGAGCGTCGTGCCGCTCATGAGGCGATTGTCGGTGCTGAGCACCACATTCTGCCCATCGTCGAAATACGCGCGCAGGGGATGAGTCTCGTAGGATGCGACCGCGTGCGTCTGCACGTTGCTGGTGAGGCAGATCTCCAGTGCAATTCGGCGGTCGTTCACGTACTGGGAGAGCGACGGATCTTCGAAGAGCCGCGTCGCGTGCCCGATGCGATTGGCGCCGCAGTCGTGCACCGCCTGGCGAATGGACTCTGCGCCGTAGCCCTCGCCTGCGTGCACAGTCACGGCGAGATCGTGGGCGCGCGCGTACGCGAACGACTCGGCGTGATCGCGCGCGGGATGGCCGGACTCTCCCCCCGCCAGATCGAAGCCGACCACACCCTGATGACGATACGCGACGGCGAGTCGCGACAGCTCGCTCGAAACAGCGGGCTCGAGATGCCGGAGCGCGCAGATGATGACGCGGCCAATCGTTCCCGTCTCGCGCGTGCCCGCAGCGATTCCGCGTAGTGGCGCCTCCACCGTTTCGTCGAGCGACAGACCGTCCTGCGTGTTGAGCACGGGCGAGTAGCGGATCTCGATGTAGCGTATGCCATCGCGGGCCGCGTCCTCGATCAACTCGCGCGCGATGCGCTCGAGTGCGGGAGCGTCTTGCATCACCGACAGCGTCACCGAGAAGCGGGCGAGGTACTCCTCGAGATTGTGTGCGTTGCGCACGATCATGTAGTCGTCCATCTCGCGCGCGGTGCGCGCGGGTACCGGCACGTCGCGCTCAGCAGCGAGATCGAGCAGTGTCTGCGGACGGACGGAGCCATCGAGATGACAGTGCAGCTCCGCCTTCGGAAGGCGCCGCAGCAGCTCGTGCGTGAGATCGGCCACTAACTATTCCGCCGCATCGTCCGCGTCGTGCGCCTGTTCGCCGGCAGTGCGCGCCGGAACGAGGCGAAAGATCGAGCCGCCGTGCACCGTCGTGGACGGATCGATTGGCAATCCGCGATCGTCGAGCAGCATGCGCGATCCGCTGGCGACCTCCTCTGCCGCGCTCTCGCTCCAGAGTCGCACGGCATCGAGCGCGGTAGCGTCATTGGCTATCTCGACTCTCTGCGAGTTTACGAATACGGGGATGATGCGCGTCATGGCTTCCAGTGGTGGGTGGCGGCATATGCCGGCGCGATCGCCGCTGCGGGAACGATCGACCAGTTCTTCTCGAAATAGTCCGCCGGCGAGATGTGGCGACGTCGCTCGACCTCGGCGATCAGCAAGTCACGGATCTCCGCGGTGCCGGTGTAGACCTCGGGCGCGCCTTTCAGCATCGCGTAGCCGCCGCCGCCCGAGCGCCGGTAGTTGTTGAGCGCGAGCGTGAAGCTATCGCCATCGCTCACGGGCTTGCCGCGCACCGCGAGTGCAGTGATTCGGCTGCCTGCGGGGCGCGACAGATCGATCGTGTAGTCGGCGCCCGCGATGATGTCGAAGTTGTAGCCGGGAATGTCGTCGTGCACGGGCGGCTCGGAGCTGCCGTAGGTGCCGTAGTACCGCGCACTGAACTCGAGGTAGGCGCGGAGCTGTGCGCCCGTGATGCGCACTGCGCTCAGCGTGTTCTCGTACGGGTAAAGTCGCGCGATCTCGCCCACGGTGACCGCGCCGGAATCGATCTTCGCGTTCATGTCGAATACCGCGGTGGAGGCGAGATCGCTGTGCGCGGCGCGGCGCTCCACCTCGAGCACCAGATCCGTGATCGGCGTGTCCTCGACGCGCCCGGAATCGGCGCTCCATCGTACGTCAGTGGTCCCGATCTCCGTCGCGACGTACTTTCGCGCCGCGGTATCTCCCGACGCCACGGACGCAAGCACCTTCGGATCTTCCACGTGGCCAGCAGACTGCACGAGCGACGAACGCTTGGCCGTCACGTGCCACCTGACGCCCTCGCGCGTTAGTTGCAGCTCGGCGACGGCGACGCTCGTCGCCCAGCTCTTGGGCTGCATGAGGAGCACGCCCGCGATCAACGTGTCGGCCATCTGCTTGTGCGAGTGACCGTACACGATGAGATCGATTCCCGGCACTGCGCGGGCGATCTCCGCCGCCACGTTCTCGCTCGGCAGCCTCGTGGCGACGGTGTCGTAGCTCGAGGGCTCTCCGAGCCCGCTGTGCACCACCACGATGGTGACGTCGGCGCGATCGCGGAGTGCGGAGTCGACCTGCGCGCGCACGGCGGGGACTATGGAGCCGATCGTGAGCTTGCCGGCGAGATTGTCGTGATCCCAGGCATTGGAGCCGGGCGTCGTGGCGCCGATGATCGCGATGCGCGCGCCACCGCGCTCGACGATCGTACGACCGGCGAACGGCGGGGGGCCGGCGGCGGGATAGGCGTTCGCGGCGAGGAGCGGGAAGTGCGCCTCCTTCGCCACGGTGCGGAGAAACGGTAGTCCGTAATTGAACTCGTGATTGCCCACCGCAACCGCATCGTAGTGCATTGCGTTCATCGCGGCCATCACTGGGTGAACCAGGAACGTGTCGCGCCGCGCTGCAACGTACGTCAGCGGAGTGCCCTGCAGCATGTCGCCCGCGTCCACGAGCACCACGCGCTCCGGCGCTGCCGCGCGCAGCGAGTCGACAATCGTAGCGGCGCGCGCGAGGCCGCGGGCGGTGTCCGCCCTGTTCGCGTAGTAGTCCCAGCCCACGAGATGGCCGTGCACGTCGGTCGTGGCGGCGACCAGCAGGGTAATGTCCCCCGGTTGCCCCGCCGTCCATCGACTCGCCGATGTCAGCAAGACAGGCAGCGTGACCAGGATGAGCGCCGAGCGTACCGGAGATCGCATCGGGAAAAGTTAGCTGGCCCGCCATCACCGTGCGAGTGCGCGAGCCGTCGTTGACCGCGACACGAGAACGCGACAACTTCGAGGAATGGGTTACATGATCGTGACGCGCTGTGCGCTTCTCAATTGCGACTCGGTACGCGAACATCCGGTCGAGGAGCACGCGCAATGACATTGGTCGTCGGCATTGCCGGTGGTTCCGGATCAGGGAAAACGACCGTTGCCCGAAAGGTCGCGGAACGACTGACCGATGTTTCGGTCGCGTCGGTGAGCATGGATGCGTACTACCGCAACATGACGCAGCTCACGCTCGATGAGCGGCGGCAGCTTAACTGGGACCATCCGGATGCGGTGGACATGCAGCTGCTCGCCGACCAGCTCGAGGCTCTCACGCGAGGCGAGACGATTCGAAAGCCGGTGTACGACTTCGTCAATCACCTTCGTTCATCGCGGACGGAGGCCGTTGCGAGCGCGGACGTAATTGTCGTCGACGGCATTCTGCTTTTTTGGGACGTGCGCATCCGCGAGATCTGCGATCTGAAGATTTTCGTGGATGTGGAGGCGGATATAAGGCTCATCCGCCGCATTGGGCGCGATATGCGCGTGCGCGGACGGCAGTTGAAGGACATTCTCGATCAATACATGCACACCGTTC
Source organism: Gemmatimonadaceae bacterium (assembly GCA_025450815.1). Taxonomy (GTDB): domain Bacteria; phylum Gemmatimonadota; class Gemmatimonadetes; order Gemmatimonadales; family Gemmatimonadaceae; genus FEN-1250. The sequence continues at coordinate 9,365 of JANWLO010000156.1, read as the reverse complement.
GACCCATGCACGAGGAGTTCGTGGAGCCTTCGAAGCAATTCGCCGATGTGATCGTGCCGCATGGCGGCTACAACGAGGTCGCGATCGGAATGATCGCGACCAGGATCCAGGAGCGCGTGCGATCGGTGATCTCGTGACCGCGGCGGCCGGTGGAGAGCGCGTGCTCGTGGTCGATGATGAGAAGGACATCGTTGCGCTCGTCGCGTACCACCTCGCGAAAAGCGGGTACCGCGTTTCCACGGCGTCCACGGGCAGCGAGGCGCTGCAGGCCGCGCGCGAGGAACGTCCCGCGATGGTGGTACTCGACCTCATGCTCCCCGGCATGTCCGGCTTCGACGTGCTCGAGCAGCTGCGCGCCGCAGAAAATACGCGCGACGTCGCGGTGCTCATGCTCACCGCGCGGCGCGAGGAGGCCGATCGCATTCGCGGCCTGTCGCTCGGCGCAGACGACTACCTCGCCAAGCCGTTCAGCCCACAGGAGCTCGTGCTACGCGTGGGCGCGATCCTGCGGCGCGTGTCCGCCGCGGGCACGTCGGCGAACGATGCGCTCACCATCGGGCCGATCGAGATCGATCGCTCGGCGCACCTCGTGAGGATCGACGGGCAGGAGATCGAGCTCACCGCCACGGAGTTCAAGCTGCTCCTCACCCTTGCCGAGCGACGCGGACGCGTGCAAGGGCGCGCGCATCTGCTCGAGACGGTGTGGGATGCCGCGCCCGATATCCAGACGCGCACGGTTGACATGCACATCCAGCGGCTGCGCATAAAGCTAGGCGTCGCGTCCGATCTGATCGAGACCGTGCGAGGCTTCGGCTATCGACTTCGCGCACCGTCGGCGCGCATTCAATGAGGCTGGCGCACCGCTTACTTCTTGGAGCGGTGCTCGTGGTCACCGTTCTCATCGTCGCGCTCGTTGCGCTGAGCGGTGTGCGCATGGGCCGTCGGCTCGAGGATCTCCAGATCGGGCAACTCACGAAGGAGGCGCGGCTGATAGCACGCGAGTGGACGCCGACGGTGGACGCGGACGCGCTAGCCGGCAGCGCTGGCGCGGCGATCGGACACCGCGTGACGCTCATCGATTCCACGGGACATGTCATCGGCGACTCGGAGTTTCGCGGCGCGGCGCGTGAGCGACTCGAGAATCACAGCACTCGCCCCGAGGTAATGACGGCCGTACGCGATGGGGTTGGGAGTGCCGATCGCCGCAGCCCATCCGCCGGTGACAGTGAGCTCTACGTCGCCGTGCGCTCGCCGTACGGTGTGACGCGCGTCTCCATCACCCCCGCGAGCCTTGATGCGAGCGTCGCGCGCGCGCGCCGCGACGTGCTCATCTCCGGTTGCATCGCCCTGATCGCGGCGCTCGCGCTTGCGGCCGCGTTCTCGCGTTCAGTCTCGGCCCCCGTCGTAGAGCTTCGCGACGTCGCGCGCGCTCTCGCCGCCGGCGACTTCTCGCGCCGCCCGGCGCTCTCCGCTCCCGGCGAGGTGGGCGACCTTGCCGTCGCCGTGCACCGCATGGCCGAGCAGCTCGCGAGCCGGCTCAAGGCGCTCGAGGATGATGACATGCACATGATCGCCGTGATCGAGTCGCTTCAGGAAGGTGTGATCGCCGTCGACGCGCGACGCCAGATCGTTCGCGTGAACGCGAGCGGGCGGCGCATGCTCCGGCTCACCGATCCCGTACCCTTCCCTGCTGACCGGCTTCCGCGCGATCGCACGCTGCGCGAGTCGCTCGCCGCGGCGCTCGCGGGCGAGTCTGCAGAGCCCACCGAGATTGCCGTGGACGGGCAGAGCATGATGCTCACCGCGCGCGCGCTCGGCGACGGCGGAGTTGTGCTCGCCGTGTTCGATCTGACGGCGACGCGGCGCGTAGAGGCCGTGCGCCGCGATTTCGTGGCCAACGTCTCGCACGAGCTCAAGACGCCGCTCACCGTTATCCTCGGATTCGCCGAGACGCTCGCGGCGGGCGATGTGTCGGCGGAACAGAGCCAGCGCTTCGCCGAGGCGATTCAGTCGAACGCCAGGCGGATGCAGCAGATCGTGGATGACCTGCTCGATCTCTCGCGAATCGAGTCAGGCGGGTGGGTGCCGAATCCGGTTGCGGTGGACCTCCCCACGATCGCGAGCGAGGTGTCGCTCGGCCGTCAGGCCTCGGCGCTCGCGAAAGACGTGCGGCTCACGGTAAGCATCGCATCCGGCGCGGAGCGCGCGTTCGCGGATCCGACCGCTGTGCGGCAAGTGTACGCGAATCTGGTGGACAACGCGATTCGTCACACGAATGCGGGCGGCTCGATCGTAGTCTTCGGCGAGAGGGCTGAGAACGGGACGACGATCGGCGTGCGCGACACCGGCATTGGGATCGCACCGGAGCATCTGTCGCGCATCTTCGAGCGTTTCTACCGCGCCGACTCCGGACGCGCGCGCGATTCGGGCGGCACCGGACTCGGACTGGCGATCGTGCGCCACCTCGTGGAGGCGCACCGCGGCAGAGTTAGTGTCACGAGCACGGTTGGCGTGGGGACGACGGTGTCGGCGTTCTTTCCGCAAGCGGCCGGGTAAACTGCCACACCGCAGAGGCACAGAGGCTGAAAGGAGAGGCGCAGAGGAAAGAATTTGGAGGGACGCCATTCCAGAGACGTATCGTCATCACGCCTTTTCCAACAATTGAGTCGCGCGACGTCGATAGCCACTGACAGTTGGTCGCGGTAGCCTCTGCGTCTCTCTTTTCAACCTCTGTGCCTCTGCGGTAATTCAGTTGTAGTTGCCCGCCAAACCTCGTCGTGACGCGACCGTTACTCCGTTACAAAGCGCCGGTTACGAGCGAGTCGCAATATCCGCGGACGAACAACCTTCGCGGAGTAAAACGTGAACTCTCGTGTGCGCATGATCGCCCTTGCGGGCGTGCTGGCCGGCACATTCGCTGGCAGCCTGCTGGCGCAGGATCTGAACGGCGCCGGCGCTACTTTCCCATATCCGATCTACAGCAAGTGGTTCGCGGACTACGCAACGTCCACTGGCGTGAAAATCAACTATCAGTCGATCGGCTCGGGGGGCGGAATTCGCCAGCTCACCGAGGGAACGGTGGATTTCGGAGCTTCCGACGCACCGATGAGCGACGCCGAGATGGCGAAGCTCAAGTCGCCGGTGCTGCACTTCCCCACCGTGCTCGGCGCCGTCGTCATCACATACAACATTCCCGGCGTCACGAAGGCGCTTCGGCTCACCGGTCCGCTCGTCGCCGACATCTTCGCAGGGAAGGTCACGAAGTGGAACGACCCGCAGATCGCGAATCTGAACAAGGGCGTAAAGCTTCCGTCCAGCGACATCCTCGTAGTTCATCGCACCGATGGCAGCGGTACCACATACATCTTCTCGGACTATCTGTCGAGCGTGAGCCCGAGCTGGGCGCAGGCGCCCGGCAAAGGGAAGGAGCTCGCGTGGCCGGTTGGCCTCGGCGGCAAGGGTAACGAGGGCGTCGCAGGTCAGGTGAAGCAGACGGCTGGCTCGATTGGTTACGTCGAGCTCGCGTACGCAAAGCAGAATTCGCTCCCGTTCGCTGACTTGCAGAACGCCGACGGTGAGTTCATTACGCCAACGATCGAGTCGGTGACGAAGGCTGCCGCTGCGGCCGCGGCTAAGCTCCCTGCGAACAGCGACTATCGCATCTCGATCGTGAACGCCGCCGGTAAGGGCGCGTATCCAATCGCGTCCTTCACCTTCCTGCTGGTCTATCAGGTGCAGCCGGATGCGGCGAAGGGCAGGAAGCTAGTCGACTTCTTACGCTGGTACCTCCGCGATGGGGAGAAATCCGCGGCGGCGCTTGACTACTCGCCGCTCCCCGCGAGGATGGCCGCGCAGCTTGAGAAGCGCCTGGGCACCATCACGATGGCATCACGCTGAACGATCTCGCACCACCACACCAACCATTGAGACTCGAATGACACGAACCATCTCGTCGTGGTCCGCGCTCCTCGCAGCACTGCTCCTGGCGGCGCCGATGTCTCTCGCCGCGCAGTACGCCGGCGCCGACACGAGCGCCAAGTCCGACACGACCAAGAAACCGGACGCGCCACCACCTGCCCCCGCGGCCGCGAAGCCTGCGACGCCGGGACTCGACTTTTCGGCGTGGCTGTTCGGCGACTTCCAGTATCAGACCGACGATGCCGCGAAAGCGGCTAACGGCGGCTCGAGTCCGAACAAGTTCGACATTGGCCGAGCGTATCTGACGTTCAAGGGGCCGCTCGGCGATCGTGCATCGTATCGCGTGACAACCGACATCAAGCAGGGCGGGGGCACCGATTCGTACAAGGGCTGGCTGGTTCGCCTCAAGTACGCGTACCTGCAATACGACTACATGAAGCCCAACACCAACGGCGCGTCCGCCTTCGCGCGACTCGGCGTTCTGCACACGGTGCTGGTGGATCACGAGGAAAACTTCTGGCCGCGCTTCCTCGCGCAAACCGCCGTCGAGAGAAACGGTTTCTTTACCTCCGCGGACATCGGTATCTCCACCGGCATCACGCTTCCAAACAAGCTCGGTGAGATCTACGCCGACGTCGTGAACGGCTCGGGATACGACAATCCGGAAAACAACAAGTACAAGGATTTCCAGGCGCGCGTCACCCTCACGCCGCTCGCCAAGTCGACGTCGATTCTCAAGACGCTAACGATTTCTCCCTGGTACTCGTATGGCGGCAACTCGAGCGTGTTCCTCAACAGCGCCACGAGCCCCATCACGGATCGCCTCGAGAAAGACCGTTACGGACTCTTCGTCGGCAACAAGGATCGCGGCCTGACGTTCGGCGGCGAGTACGCCGAGCGGAAGGATGGTGGCGACAGCAACACAACGGATGTCACGCTCGATCAGATCGTGAACACCACGGGTCAGCTCTACGATGCGTTCGTGATCGTGCGCCCGCTCGAGCTCACGAGGCCTGACATGAGGCAGTCGTTCGGTGCGCTGGTGCGCTACGACCACTGGAAGCCGAACAAGGACTTGGGTGGATATGCGCAATTCCTCGTGGCAGGCGTGTTCTGGGAGCCCACCCGCAAGGTGACGCTGGCCCTCGACTATCAGAGCCAGACGCCCAAGAACGGTCTCTCGGGCGCGAAGGCCGAGTCCTGGTTCCTGCACTGGAATCTCGTTTTTTGAGGGACCTGACTTAGCGCCAGCCCGAGCGGCAGTTCCCTAAGCGCTTCACCAACTATCACCGAAGAATTCGAAAAGCGACACCGGCGTGACCGGGCCTGTGACGATGCTGTTACAGGGCCGGCCTCATGATGTGGACGGCGGGTCGCATCTTTCATGCATGTCTCCCTCTCGAATTCCCGGAGTGCATTCGTGAACTCACGTATTCTGCTGGCGATTTTGATGGCTGCGGTGCTCGCCTGTGGCGGCGAGCACCGCGCCGGCACCACCGATACGGCGACGGTGAGATCGTCGAGCGGCGCCGACCTCACGGGCGCCGGAGCAACCTTCCCGTATCCGATCTACAGCAAGTGGTTCTCGGACTACGCGTCGGCTACCGGCGTCAAGATCAACTATCAGTCGATCGGCTCGGGTGGCGGAATTCGCCAGCTCACCGAAGGCACCGTCGACTTCGGCGCGTCGGATGCGCCGATGACGGATGCGGAGCTCGCCAAGGCGAAAGGACCGATCCTGCACTTCCCGACAGTGTTGGGCGCTGTCGTGATCACGTACAATCTTCCCGAGATCACGAAGCCGCTCCGGCTCACGGGAGACGTGATCGCGGATCTGTTCGCGGGGAAGATCACGAGGTGGAGCGACTCGCGCATCGCGGCGCTCAATCCGGGAGTCAAGCTTCCGCAAAAGGACGTGCTGATCGTTCACCGCTCGGACGGCAGCGGCACGACTTACATCTTCTCCGACTACCTGAGCACTGTGAGCCCCGCGTGGACGAGCGCGCCCGGAAAGGGGAAGGAGCTGTCGTGGCCCGTTGGCATTGGCGCGAAGGGAAACGAGGGAGTGGCCGGGCAGGTAAAGCAGACGGACGGCGCGATCGGCTACACCGAGCTCGCGTACGCGAAGCAGAACCATCTCGCCACCGCGGCGATCCAGAACGCGGCGGGCGAGTACGTGGAGCCGTCGATCGAGTCCGCTACGGCCGCGGCGGCGGGAATAGGCGCGAATCTTCCCGCGAACACCGACTTCCGCATCTCGATCGTGAATGCACCGGGGGCCGGTGCGTATCCAATCTCGTCGTTCACCTGGCTGCTCGTGCCCCGCACGATCGCCAGCGCCAGGAAGCAGAAGCAGATCACCGACTTTCTCCGGTGGTATCTCGCGAAGGGCGAGCAGAGCGCGGCGTCTCTCGACTACGCTCCGCTTCCGCAGCCCATCATTGCGATGCTCACGTCGCGCATCGATTCGATATCGGCGGGTAGCGCGCCGTGACGTTGCCCGAGCGTGCAATCATCGCGACGAGGCAAGAGGATGATGGTGTGACGCTTCGAATCCAGGGCGCGGCGATCGGCGATCGCGTGTACTCCGGCGCGATCACCTTCTTTGCGCTGTGCATCCCGTTCCTGCTCCTCGCGATTGCATGGGAGATCGGCTCAGCCGGATGGCCTGCGCTCCACAAGTTCGGATTCGGCTTTCTCACGTCGAGCGACGGGGATCCGGTGCAGGGCGAGTTCGGAGCCGCGCCCGCGATCTACGGCACCATTGTGTCGTCGATCATCGCTCTCGTCCTCGCGACGCCGCTCGCGATTGGCGTGTCGCTCTTTCTGTCGGAGCTCGCGCCTCGATGGCTGCGCCAGCCGGTTGGATTTCTCGTCGACCTGCTCGCCGCGATTCCGAGCGTGGTCTACGGGCTCTGGGGGATTTTCGTGCTGCTTCCAGTGCTGCGCGATCCCGTGATGCCCTTCCTTCGCGACACCCTGCACCTCGACAAGACCGGTCTCTTCTCCGGTCCGGCGTATGGACCGAGCATGCTGGCCGCCGGGATCATCCTCGCGATAATGGTATTGCCGTACATCGCGTCGGTGTCGCGCGAGGTGCTGCTCGCGGTACCGCGATCACAGCGCGAGGCGGCGCTCGCGCTCGGAGCCACGAGATGGGAATCGATCTGGGGCGCCGTGCTGCCGTACGCGCGCTCGGGAATCGTCGGCGGCATCATCCTCGGACTCGGTCGCGCACTCGGCGAGACGATGGCGGTGACGATGCTCATCGGTAACCGGCCGGAGATCGCGGCGTCGCTTTTTGCTCCGGGCTACACCATGGCATCGCTGCTCGCCAATGAATTCAGCGAGGCCTCGAGCGACGCGCATCTCTCCGCGCTCATGGCCGTGGGCTTCGTGCTCTTTCTCATCACCGTAATCGTGAACGCGATCGCGCGATGGCTGGTGTGGCGCGTACGCTGAAGCGCCGGCGAATCGTGAACGCGGTCATGCTCGCGGTGTTCGTGGGCGCCGCGGTGCTCGCCGTGCTGCCGCTCATTTTCATCTTCCTTCACCTGCTCAAGCTCGGCATCGGCTCGCTGTCGTGGGACTTCTTCACGAAGATGCCCAAGCCGGTGGGCGAGGCGGGCGGCGGACTCGCGAACGCGATCAGCGGGACGCTCATCCTGATCGGGCTCGCGAGCGCGGTGGGACTACCGATTGGCGTGGGCGCGGGACTATTCCTCGCCGAGCAAAAGGGTTCGAAGCTCGCCAACGGCGTGCGCTTTCTGTCGGATGTGCTCAACGGGCTGCCATCGATCGTGATGGGGATCTTCGCCTGGCAATTCCTCGTGCGCCCCGTGGGTCATTTCTCCGCGCTGGCCGGCGGTGCGGCGCTTGGCGCAATGATGATCCCGATGGTGGCGCGGACCACCGAAGAGATGGTCGGAATCGTCCCGGTCGCACTGGGCGAGGCCGCGCTCGCACTCGGCTATCCGCGCTGGCGCACCTCGCTCGCGATCGTTCTCCGCACGGCGAGCGCGGGGATCGTCACCGGTGCGCTCGTGGCGATCGCGCGTATCGCCGGCGAGACAGCTCCCCTGCTCTTCACCGCGTTCGGCAACCAGTTCTGGAGTCTGTCGCTCCGCCAACCAATCGCTGCGCTTCCACTGCAAATCTTCTCTTACGCGATCAGCCCCTATGACTCATGGCATTCCCTCGCTTGGGCGGGAGCGCTCGTCCTCATCGCTCTCATCTTCATCATCAGTCTCATCGCGCGCGTCGCAACGCGCAGTCGCTTCTCGACAGGCGGTGGCGACTGAACGCGCGGTCGCAGCGGACGACGTCTCGCTCGTGAGCGCCACTCCGGTTGCCGACTCTCCCGCTCCGCGCATGCGCGTCGACTCGCTCGACGCGTGGTTCGGCAGCGTGCACGCGGTGAAGGGTGTGAACATGCACGTGCGCGACCGGCGAGTGACGGCGATCATCGGCCCGTCGGGATGCGGGAAGTCCACGTTCCTGCGCTGCCTCAACCGGATGCACGAGACGGTTCCGACGGCACGCGTGGAGGGCGAAGTGGAGCTCGACGGCCGCGACATCTACGCGCGCGGAGTGAACGCCATAGCGGTACGCCGGCACATCGGGATGGTGTTTCAGCGGCCCACTCCCTTTCCGACGATGTCGATTCGCGACAACGTCGCCGCCGGGCTGCGCGCGCTGGAAAGCGGCCGCCCGTCGCGCACCAAGATCGACGAGGTCGTGGAGCGCGCGCTCGTGCGCGCCGCACTCTGGGATGAGGTGAAGGACCGCCTGTCGACGAGCGCCACTGGTCTTTCTGGCGGCCAGCAGCAGCGCCTCTGCATCGCCCGCGCACTCGCTACGGACCCAACGGTGCTGCTTCTCGACGAGCCGACCGCGTCGCTCGATCCCATCAGCGCTCAGGCCGTGGAAGAGCTGGTGTACGAGCTCCGAAGCGATATGACAATCGTGATCGTGACGCACAACATGCAGCAGGCGGCCCGCGTCTCGGATTCGACGGCATTCTTCCTCCACGGCGAGCTTGTAGAGATGGACGAGACGAACCGGATCTTCACCACACCCGCCGATGAGCGCACCGAGGCCTACATCACGGGACGGTTCGGATGAGCGACGCCAGTGCCACACTCGAGCGTCCGCCGGTCGTAACCGCGATGGAGGAGCCGGCGCATCCCGGAACGATCGTCGCGAAGGACTTTTCGTTCTTATACGGCGAGAAGCAGGCGCTTTTCGGTGTAAACCTCACGATTCCCGCACGCGCCGTGACCGCGTTCATCGGTCCATCAGGGTGCGGGAAGTCCACGCTGCTTCGCTCGATTAACCGGCTCAACGCGCTCATCCCCGGCGCGCGGCACGCGGGCGAGATCCTGCTCGACGGCGAGGACATCTATTCCCCAGCCGCCGACATCGTCGCTCTCCGGCAGCGCGCGGGG
>JANWLO010000155.1 GCA_025450815.1 Gemmatimonadaceae bacterium | reverse complement strand
ACGTGCATGAGTCCGAGCGCAAGCGCGCCGTCGGTGCCGGGGCTGATCGGAATCCACTCATCGCACTGTTCCGCGGTGCGCGTGCGCAGAGGGTCGATGGCGATCACGCGTGCACCGCGCGCGCGCGCCTCGCGCACGAACGGCCAGAGATGCGGATTCGACGTGAGCGTATTCGTGCCCCACAGCAGCACGAGATCGCTCTGTGGAATTCCCTCGGCGTCGGCGCCGATGCTCGCACCTACGGTCATGCGCATGCCCACCGTGCCCGCCATGGAGCAGATGGTCCGATCGAGCATCGACGCGCCGGCGAGATGAAAGAAGCGATGGTCCATCGCTCCGCCCTGCACGAGACCGAGCGTGCCCGAGTACGAGTATGGGAGAATCGCCTGCGGCCCGTCGGCGGAGTGCGCGATCTCGCCGAGGCGTCGCGCGACTTCGTCGATCGCATCGTCCCAGCTGATGCGCTCGAAGCGACCCTCACCCTTCTTGCCAACGCGGCGCATTGGGTGAGTCAGCCGGCCGTGGTGATACGTGCGCTCGACGTACCGATTCACCTTGGTGCAGAGAAAGCCGCGGGTAAAAGGGTGGTCGGGATCACCTGCAACGCGAATTGCGCGTCCGTCGCGGATAGTGACGAGAGTGGCACAGGCATCGGGGCAGTCGTGCGGACACGCGCCCCGCACGATGGTGTCGCCCGCGAGTTCATCTGCGGGAGTTGCGGTGGCGAGAGAAGATTCCATGAGGGCAGGATACGTCGGGGTTAAGCGCGTCGCCAATGCGCTCGCGATGCGGCCTACATCACAATCATCTTGCGGAGTTGTCTAAGCGCTTTGTTCGTAACGACTTACTGCAAGCCCACAGGGGCACTCCGAACTCCCATAGGGTGATCCCGCCTGATCGCGTGAATCGAATGCCGGCGCAGTTGAAGAAAAGGGTGCTATGTGCGTGGCGCATCGTCTCTTGACAGCGTATCTTCCGGAGGTAAAATAACGCCGCTCGCTCCCGGCAGAGCAACGCTCGTGCTCGGACGAAAGAATCGCCAACACCGCCCTGCAACAGGAGATTTTCGATGAAGCGCCTTGCCGTCGTTGCTGCCATTCTCGCCATTGCCGCCTGTAAAGCGAAAGAGTCTGCTCCGGCGGACACCGCCGTTGCCGCTCCCGCGATGAGCCCCGCGCCCGCCATGATGGATACGACGAAGCACGACAGCTCAATGTCCAGCATGAAGGCCGATACCTCCATGAAGAAGGACACGGCGACGAAGGGGATGAAGAAGCCGTAATTGTGGGATGTAGATCACGAATGAGGCGCAACTCCAAGCGGGTTGCGCCTTTTTTGCAGGCATGGTTTCGGGGTCCGGTTATTGCGCTCGAAGTCCGTGGAGTATTCGAGTGACTCGCCGTACGAGGCCAGCGCTCACGATTTATTATCTCTCGGGGAGGAATACATGAAGCGTATCGCAATCGTGGTTTCGCTGGCCTTTCTCGCCGCGTGTGCAAAGGGCGACAAGACCAACGCCACCGATACCTCCACCGCTGGCGGCTCCGTTGCGCCTGCGGCGGCGAATAGCACGAATGGAATGAGCAGTGGATCGAGCACGAGCGACAGCCTGCGCAAGAGCGACAGTGCACACATGGCCGCCGGCTCGATTCCTGCCCCGACGAGTGATTCGTCGAGCATGAACGGCTCTTCGAGTACCTCACCGACGTCGAATCAGCCGGTGACGGCGAAGGGTGATACGCTGAAGAAGGCACCGACGCCTTAGTCGATCCTGGCTCGGGTGCCCGGCGCGTTCGGCCGGGCACAGTACGTCGCGGAGTGAAAGAAAGAGGGCGGGTTGCGAGCACGAGGCCAAGGCGTCTCTTGATTGCATCCGTCCTCTCTCTCATCCGCCCGCCGCATGACCGTCCCCAGCCCATTCGCTCTCTTCGAGCGACGCTCCGTGCGCGCCGATGGCGATGCGCTGGACGACGAAAAACCGACAGGACTTGCGATGCTTCTCGTCGCTCTCGTCGCTGTCGCTCCCTATCTCGCCACACTTCGCTACGGCTTCGTATACGACGATGGTCCCATCATCGCCGACAACGTCGCGTTGCACGCGCCAGCGGGACTTCTCACCGCGTGGCGTGTTGCGTACTGGCCGCCCGAGTGGGGACGCGCGGGGCTCTTCCGGCCCGTCGTGCAGTTTCTCTACTCGCTAATCTGGAACGTCAGCGGCGGTGCACCGTGGGCGTTCCATCTGTACGCGGTGTTGCTGTACGCTGCGTGCGCGATCGCGGTGCTCGTCGTGCTCGCGCGCGCGCTGCCTGGCTGGGCCGCGCTGCTCGTCGCGCTGCTCTTCGCCGCGGATCCGCTGCACGTCGAGTCGGTGGCCAACATCGCCGGGTCAGCCGAAATCGTGGCGGCGCTCGCGAGCATCGCTTTTCTCCTCGTGCTCTCCAGCGCGTTCGCGCAGGCGTCGCCGAGCGGGAACGTTGGCTGGCGGCCCGCGCTCGCGAGCGCAGCGCTGTTCGCAATCGCGCTCGGAGCGAAGGAGTCCGCCGCGACGCTGCCCGCTCTCGCCGCGCTCTTTCTGTGGGGATGGCACACGCCCGGGAAAGAGCCGCCGAGTGTGCGGTCCGTGCTTGTGCGTGGATGGCGCGCCTGGGCGGCGTGTGTGGCGGCGCTCGCCGTGATGATCGCCGCGCGCGGCGCGGTGCTTGGTGGATTCTCGCCGCCGCGTTCGGCCGTCGCCGTAGGGCTCGATGGTGAGACTCTCGCGCAACGATGGTGGACGATGTCGGCCGCGTGGCCGCGCGTCGCGCATCTGCTGGTCTGGCCCTCGACTCTTTCGATGCACTACGGACCGACGACGGTTATTCCATACCACGCGATCACTGCCGTTGCTGCGGTCGCGATCGTCGCGGCGGTGGCGATACTCGTGGCGGCGCTCGCGCTGGCGCGGCTCGGCGACCGGCGGCCGCTCGTCGCGATCGGCTGGATCACTCTCGCATATCTCGCCGCGTCGAACATCCTCGTGCCCACGGGTCAGCTGCTCGCTGAGCGAACGCTCTACTTCTCCTCGGTTGGCATGGTGATGGCCGCCGGGTGGTTGCTCGCGCGCACGGAGGCGATGCCCGCTCGTGTACGGCGCGCGTCAACGGCGATCGTGATGGCGATGATGCTCGTAGGCACCGTGGCGACCGCACGCCGCGCTCGGGTGTGGTCGAGCGAGGAGCGGCTGTTCCAGAGTGGCATCGACTTCGACAGCGATGCGTTCTACCCGTACTGGCAGCTCGCGCGCTCCGTGGGCCGACACGGCGACAACGGTCGCGGCCTCGCGCTGCTCGGCCAGGCCTATCGTCGCTATCCGGAGGGTGAGAGTCTCGCGCTCGAGTACGCGCAGCATTTGCGCGTGAGCGATCGCGGCGAAGATGCACTATTGGTGTTGCGCGACGTGTCGATCGCGAAACCCGGCTCGCAGGCGGATCGGCTCGCGTATCTCGACGCGCTTCTCGAGCGCCGGGGGCCGGATTCCGTGATCGACGCCATCGAGGGGCGTCACGGCAGCGAACCTGCTGGTGCGCTGCGCTTCGTAGTTCTCGCCAACGCGTACGAGAAGCTGGGCCGCCCGGACTCGGTCACCGCGACGTACGCGCGCGCGGTTGCGGAGGATGCGGGCGATCCGGGACTGCGGTACGCGTACGCGCGAGCATTGCATGCGTCGCACCGGGACGGCGAGGCGCAGCGGCAGCTCGATAGCGCGGCAACATCCGGCGCGATGCCGGTCGTTGCTCGCTACTCACTCCAGGCGCGGATCTCGCTCGCTCGCGGCGACAGCGCCGGTGCGCGCCAGGCGCTCGGCCTCGCGCGCGCGGCAGCGCCGGCCGACACCGCGCTCTCCGCCCTCGACTCGATGCTCGCCGCGGCGGCTCGTCGCTAGAGCGCCTCGCCGAGCTCGGAGGCGAGCGCGCGGAGTCGCGCGGTGAACGACGGCTCGTCGATCACGGGCTCGGATGGCTCTACCACCACATCGTCATCGAGCTTCACCCACGACACGCATCCGGAGTAGCGCCGGATGTCCGGTACCGTGACGACCGCGGGGAGCCGTGCAAGACGAACCGCGACGACGTGCACGAGCGGATCGTCCCGATAGCGGAATCGTGACTCCACTGCACCCCACGTGAGACCGTGCTCGGCATGGATGCCGCGGAGGCGCTGGAGCTCCGTCACGCGCCACACCGCCGCCACCTCGGCGACGAACCGCAGCTGGAGCATTCCGCTCGGCGGTCGATCCGCATGCGCGCGATCGAGCGACGGGCGAAAGCGCTCGGCGAGCTCGTTCACCTTCTCGTGAAAGAAGGTCGGGTAGAGGAGAAAGCGATCGTGTCGCACGTCGAATCCGGCGCGTCGTTCGCGAATGCCGCCTTTGCGCACCATGGCAATGATCTCTCCGCTAGCCATCGCATCCACGAGGACGGCCCACTCCTTGAGCGCAGTGCGCTCGCCGTCTACCGATTTCGCGTCGAGCGTCATGTCGTTCGATGCTCCTTCCACCACGCGAACGCGTCGGGAATTCCGACTTCCGGCGTTACGGTGGGCGACCAGCCGAGCTCACGGCGCGCGCGCTCGGAGGTGAATGGATTGTTTCGCGCGAAGGCATTGAGCGCGCCGGGCAGCTGCTCGGCCAACCCCGGCCGGTGCGCCACGCGCAGCGCTTGCGCGAGCGCGGAGAAGGACGCTCGCGCGAGCGACAATGGAATCGGCACGCCGCGCACGACGCGATCGAGGCCGGCCGATGCGTAGCGAACCATCTGAGCGACGGTGACCGGAAAGTCGTTGGTTAGATTGTACGCGCGACCGCCAGCTGCGCCGGTGCGCGCGGCTCGCACCGCGCCGTCCGCAACGGCGGAGCCGTGCACGAGAGACATGGTAGTGTGTCCGCCGCCGAAGAGCGGAAAGAAGCCCGTGCGCATCACACGCGCCGCGCGTGGCACGAACTGGCGGTCGCGACGACCGTAGATCACGGTCGGTCGGACGGCGGTGGCCCAGAGTCGTCCGCGCGCGTGCGCGTCCATCACGATTTCCTCCGCCTCGCGCTTGGATCGCGCGTAGTACGAGCCAGTGGTGAGCGGGGTGAGCGGGGTGTCCTCGCTCGTGGGCGCAGCGGCATAGCGTGCCGAGTCGTCGTACACGGCGACACTGCTCAGGTGCACGAGCCGCGCCCCCGCCTGCGCCGCGGCATCGACGACCGCGCGCGTGCCGTCGCCGTTCATTCTCCGAAAGCTCGACCAGTCATCGCCGGCCGAGATGAGGGCGGCGCAGTGGTAAATGGTGTCGCAGCCCGCGGCGGCGCGGCGCAGCGACTCCGCGTCCAGTAGCTCGCCCACCGCGAGCTCGGCACCGAGGGGGGAGAGCCACGAGGCTGCCCCCGCGTCGCGCACGAGGGCGCGCACGGAAGAGTCGTCGGCGAGCACGCGCTCCACGATGTACGAGCCGACGAGTCCCGTGGCGCCGGTCACGAGCGCGCGCGTCACTCCTCCGCGAACGGAAGCGGTACCAGCTGTCCCGGCGTCCCGCGGCTGTCGCCCTCCACCGCGAGCGTGCTTCCCATCTCGATCTCGCGTCGAACCATCACGAGCGCGATCGTGCCGAAGCGAGGGGAGAGCGCGCTCGATCGCACGTCACCTACCTGCTTGCCTTCGAGCGTGAGGAGCGGTGCGTGCTCTCGCGGCACTTCGGCGTCGCCCAGACGCAGTCCGCGGAGATGGCGATTGACGTGACCGCGAAAGTGAATGCGCGCGACGACCTCCTGCCCGGTGTAGCACCCCTTGGTGTACGAGATCGCGTGCAGCTCGTCGTGATTCGCTTCCTGAGGAATTGTGGACTCGTCGATGTCGAGCCCCCACTCCGGACGCCCGTTCTCGATGCGCGCGATATCCCACGCGAGCAGCCCCGCGGGAGTGGCGCCCGCGGACGCGAGTCGCTGCCAGATGCCGCCGAATGCGTCGGCGGGGAAAAAGATCTCGTAGCACTCGGCTTCGAGCTCGGGAACGCGCGCGATCATTACCTCGCGACCGCCGATCCCGGCGTCGAGATGCGAGTACATCGCCAGGGCCGCGAGCGCCTCGCGCGCGACGCCCGCCGACGCGGCGAGTATCGCGCGCGCGTTCGTCCCCGCGATCGCAATCTGGCGCTGGCTCGCGCTCACGTCGGAGTACGCCACGGAGCGAGGGTTGATGTATTTGCGCACGAGCGCATCCCAGCCGGCGCGCGCGCGTGGCGGCACGTCGACGAGGATGTGATCGGCGCGCGCGAACACCCGGATGTCGGCGACGATGCGTCCCTTCGGACTGAGCGCATCGGCGTACAGTCCGTGACCGGGCGCGAGCGCGAGCACATCGTTCGTGACGAGACCGGTGAGCGTTTCCGCGGCTCTCGGCCCGTCGAGACGCATGCGCCCTCGCACGCTCCGGTCGGTGAGGATCGCGCCGCTCTCGAGTGCAGCGTACTCGCCGGCGATGTTGCCGTAGTGCAGCGTAACGGCGTGGCCGGCGACGACGCCGACCGCGGGAAACTCACCCGATGGAAGGGGACTGGACGTCATCCGGCTGCCCGCAGCGAGAGCATTGCATCGAGCGTGGCGGGCGTCTGGCCGATGAGCGACGAGATCATTGCGCCGGCCTCCGCGATGTTCTCCCCGTCGCCCGGCGCGACGACAATGCACGACAGTCCCGCGGCGCGAGCCGCGCGGGCGCCAATGGCACCCGGCTCGAGCGCGATTGCCGAGCGCGCATCCAGGGCACGACGGCGTTGCATTCGCTCGAGCGCCTTGCGATACCCGTCGGGCGCGGGCTTCGCCGCCGCGACATCCTCCGCCGCGACGATGATCTCGAACGCTCCGTCGAGATCCGCCAGCGAGAGCACGGACTCCACCGTCGCGCGATCGACACTCGTGACGATCGCCAGTCGACAGCGCGCAGCCGCCCCCGCGATCAACTCGCGCGCCCCAGGGGCGAACGAAAGTCCGGCGTGCACCAGCGATGCGAAGTGGCGATCCGCGCGGTGCGCGATGAGCGTGATCGCGGTCTCGTCGCGCGCGAGCGCGTGGCCGCGAAGAGCGCGCCGGGCCAGCTCACGAGTGGACTCGCCGGGGCGATTGGGCAGCGCGGCCGTCGCGTCGGCTTCTTCGACTCCGCCCTCGGCGAGCGCGCGGAGAAGTGCCGCGCGGCGAAGTGGTGCCGTGTTCGCCAGTACACCTTCGACTTCGCACAGCATCGCCCCGATCATGCGGCAAGCTATCACAGGGCGCGGGGGCAGCGCTACCGCCCGGAACGCGCTGCGGCGGCGTAGGATGCGTCGAGCAGCTCCACGGGATGAACAGTGCGCGCCGGCACTCCCGCGCGGCAAAGGGCCGCGCCGATCTGCATGAGGCATCCCGGGTTCCCAGTGACGACGAGCGTCGCCCCCGTGACCTCGATGTGCGCGATCTTTGGCGCGAGTACCGCCGCGGACAGTGCCGGCTCGAGCAGGTTGTAGATGCCCGCGCTTCCGCAGCACTGGTCGGAGTCCACGAGCGCCACACGCTCGAGGCCGGGAATCGCATCGAGCACCACGAGCGGCTCCGCGTGTACGCGCTGTGCATGCTGGAGATGGCATGGGGCGTCGTAGGTGACGCGATACGATATTGGCGCACCCACGCGCGGGCCCGCGGCCGCGAGCAGCTCGCTCACATCGCGCGCTCGCGCGGAGAATGCAGCGGCGCGAGCGCTCCACGCATCGTCGTCTGCGAGCAGATGACCGTACTCCTTGAGCAGCGCGCCGCACCCCGCTGCGTTGGTGACGACGAGCTCCGCGCCCGCGGCCTCGAATGCCGCGATGTTCCTTCGCGCGAGGGTGCGGGCACCCTCGAGATCACCCGCGTGAGCATGGAGCGCGCCGCAACAATGCTGGTTTGGCGCGGGAACCATCGTGTAATCGTTGGCGACTAGTGTGCGCTCCGTCGCGCGGTTGGCTGCGGCAAACAATCCCTCCATCACGCAGCCGCGCAGAAGCGACACGCTACCCCGCGCGCCCGTGCCACGCGACCGATAGCGCGCGCGAGAGAGCGGCGACGCACTCGAGGCGAGCATCGCGAACGCGAAACCGAGGTCGCCCGGGAGCCGTGCGAGTAGCCGGGGAATTCCGGTGGCGCGGAGCGCGCGAGCGGCCGCGACGACGGCGCGCATGAGTCCGCGCCGCGCGAAGAGCGCAAGGATGAGGCGCGCACGGAGCGGCGGCTTCACCACCTGCGCAAGCGTCGCGCGCGTGGCCTCGAGAAGCGCGCCGTACGGCACTCCGGACGGGCACGCCGTTTCACACGCACGACAGCCGAGGCATCGATCGATGTGCGTGTGCACCGAAGGATCATCAAGCGCGAGGTCGCCTTCGGCAAGCGAGCGCATGAGAAAGATCCGCCCGCGCGGGGAATCGTTCTCGTCACCGAGCGCGAGATAGGTGGGGCACGCCTGCAGGCAGAAACCGCAGTGCACGCACGCCATGATTCCCGCCGTTGCGTTTGCGAGCGGAGTGCCCGGAATGGCGCACGCGGGCACCGCGACCGGTTCGCTCACGCCACCTCTCCCAGAATGCCGCGATTCAGGATGCGTGCGGGATCGAACGCCGTGCGCACCGCGCGCGAGATCGGATCGTCCACGCGACACGGTATGGTGCGCCACGCGCGCGCGGGCAGGCGCTCGAAGATGTGCGTGCCCTCGCACGTGCCGATCGCCGCGAGCCATCTCTGGCCGTTCCCGTCGTCCGACGGCGCGCAGATGCTTCGCACCACTCCGCGTCCGACCGTCGCGTGTGCGAGCGAGCCAGCGTCGATGCGCGAGAGCACCGGCCAGATCGCGTGAAGCCGAGAAGGCGGCGCGGACACGCGAGCCACCGACGCGCCATTTGGCTCGGCCGTCGCGAGCGTACTCCACACTGAAGCAGGCACGTCGCGCATGTCGCCGAGCGCGCCGAGCAGCTGCCGCTGCGCGCGCACGGCGTCGTCGTTGCCGCCGAGCCGCGCGAGCAGGAGAGCCGCGGGCTCGAGTCCGAGCGTCGCGGACAGCGGTGAGTTCACCATCTCGAGCGCGAGCGGCGTGAAGGGAAGGATGCGCAGCCGCGCGAGCCAGTCGCCGAGCGCGCCGTCAGCGGGCACCAGTAGAGCGACGGTCTCATCGCGCTCGGGGCGCGCGCGCAGCCGCACGGTTGCCTCCGTGATCACCGCGAGCGTGCCCCACGCGCCGGTGAACAGGCGTGTGAGATCGAAGCCTGCCACGTTCTTCACCACACGTCCGCCCGCGCGAACGATCTCGCCGCCGCCTGTGACGACTTCGAGTCCGAGCACCGTGTCGCGCGGCGTGCCAAAAGCGTGAGCAAGGGGGCCCGCGGAGCCTGTGGCGATGGTAGCGCCGAGAGTGCCGTTTCTCGAGCCGAACGGGTCGAGCGCCAGCCACTGACCCTCGGCGCCCGTTGCCGCGGCGATGTCGGAGAGCGTCGTTCCCGCACGCGCGGTGAGTGTGAGATCGCCCGCGACGTACTCGACGATCGCGCGATCATCGGCGAGCGAGAGTGGCTCGAAGTCATCCACTGGTCTGCCCCCGTCGAGCCAACCGCCGCGGCCCACGATGCGCACTGGTGCGCCGCGCGCGACGTGCTCTCGTACGCGCTCCTGCACGCGCACCGTGCTCACGCGCCCACCCATTCGCGGCAGGAATGCACCGGCACGACCTTGCCGGGATTTGCGCGGCGCTCGGGATCGAAGGCATCGCGCAGCGCGCACTGCGCCGCGAGCGATTCCGGCGAGAAGATCTTCGGCATGTACTCGAGCTTGTCGAGCCCCACGCCGTGTTCGCCGGTGATCGTGCCGCCGGCGTCGATGCAGGCCTGCATGATGTCGCGCATCGCGAGGCCAACGCGACGCGACTCGTCCGGATTGCGCGAGTCGTAACCAATGTTCGGATGCAGATTCCCGTCGCCCGCGTGAAAGACGTTGCACACCTGGATCTGCCGCAGCTCCGCAATCGCGGCGATCTCGCGCAGCACGTCCGGGAGCCGCGTGCGCGGAATCACCGCGTCCTGCACCACGAGGTCGGGCGCTATGCGTCCCATCGCGCCGAATGCCTTCTTGCGACCCTGCCAGAGCCGTGTGCGCTCTTCCTCGTTCGCCGCGATGCGTACGGTGCGCGCGCCCGCCGCGAGGCAATGCGCCTCGACTCGCTGCACGTCGGCGTCGAGTCCCTCATCCATGCCATCGAGCTCGATGAGGAGCACCGCGCTCGCATCGGCGGGATAGCCGGCGGCGTAGATCGACGCCTCCACCGCGCGGATCGTCGGCCCGTCCATCATCTCGAGCGCCGCCGGCAGAATTCCCGCCGCGATGATCGCGGATGTCGCTCGGGCGCCCGCGTCGATCGAGGTAAAGTCGGCGAGCAGCGTGCGCACGCCCTGCGGGTTTGGCGTGAGGCGCACGGTGACCTCGAGCGCGATGCCGAAACAACCCTCCGAGCCGACGAATGCGCCAAGCAGGTCGTAGCCCTCCGCCTCGCCATCGGCGTTGCCGAGCGTAGTGATCTCGCCGCTCGGCAGGATGACTTTCAAAGCGACGACGTGATTGAGCGTCACGCCGTACTTCAAACAATGCGGACCGCCGCTATTCTCGGCAACGTTGCCGCCGATGGTGCACGCCGTCTGGCTGGACGGATCAGGTGCGTAGTGCAGCCCGTACGCGCCGGCCGCGCGGGACAGAGTGACGTTCACCGCGCCCGGCTCCACGACGGCGAGCCGGTTGAGCGGATCGATGGAGATAATGCGATTGAGGCGATTGAGTCCCACCACAACGGCGTCGCCGCGCGCGAGCGCGCCCGCGGAGAGTCCAGTGCCGGCGCCGCGCGCCACGAATGGGCACTGTTTCCGGGCTAGCAGGCGTACGACGTCGACGAGCTGTTGCGTCGTATGCGGGAAGACGGCCAGCCGTGGGCGCAGCCTGTAACCCGGCAGACCATCCGAGCTGTAGGCTGACAGCTCGCTCGGCCGGGCCAGAACTCCTCGCTCGCCGACGATCGCGGCGAGGAGCGATGCGAGTGCCTCTGTCTGTATCAGCGCGCCGCGCCGATCCTGCGCTTGCTCAGGCTGCGGTCCAGAAGCTCGCGAGGGCGTTTCCGTGTGGAGAGCCACGCAATTTCTCGAACGCGCGCTCGCGGATCTGACGAATGCGCTCGCGCGTGACTCCCATGAGCGCGCCGATCTTCTCGAGCGTCATGGCCTCGGCCCCTTCGTCGAGACCGTAGTAGAGATAGAGGATCTTT
>JANWLO010000154.1 GCA_025450815.1 Gemmatimonadaceae bacterium | reverse complement strand
ACGCGGACATTGAGGTCGTACGTGTCGGAGTTCGACATGCCCGCCGTCGACCCGCAGTCGAAGTATTTCGACATCCGCTGATGGCCTATCTGTCGACGGAAGGTGGCTCCGGCATTTCCGAAGACGTGCTGCTTCGAGTCGAGGATGCCGGGCTCGATGCCAAGCTCGCCGTACGCAGCGGGGAGTGCGGCCCACGCCTTGTCCACGCTTACGAGCATCTTCGTCTCGTCGAAGGTGCGCTCGCGCTCCCAATCGATCTCGATCGGCCCGCCTGGTGTCTCGATGCGTGTGTATTCGAGGCGCTGCTGCATCATCGGCGTATCGTTCGAGGAACCCCCACTACCCGAGGCGCATGCGCAGAGCACGAGCGCAGACGCGATGAACGGCACACGCATCACTCACCTCACGGAAGGGATTCCAAACCGAATCGCAGACGTACGCCGTATCAGTGTGCTGACAAACCAGGAACTGCTCGACACGGAGGCACAGAGGTGAACCGAGAGGCGCAGAGGACTAGAGTTTGAGTCCTCCATAGGTGGCCTTATTCGCCGGTTTTCCTCTGTGACTCCGCGTATCCTCCGTGCCTCTGCGTCCCTCTTTATGTCTTTTCTTCCTTTTTCAGCACCCTGTTTTACATTCGGAGCGGATGCTATCTACATAGATAGGACGGGTACCGTTATCCGCAAGTGCGGCTGCGCCCGCTGCTGTCGCCCCGTCGCTCAGGTGCTGGGCGGCTGGAGATACTTGTCGAGCCATCCCTGCACCTCGCTCCACCAGAGTCGCTGATTCTGCGGCTTCTGCACCCAGTGGCCCTCGTCTGGAAACACGACGAGGCGCGACGGCACGCCCTGGCGTTGCAGCGCGCTGAAGAACGAGAGGTCCTCCGTGTATGGCACGCGATAGTCGAGCTCTCCCGCAGTGACGAGTGTCGGAGTCTTGAAGTTCTTGGCGTAGAGATGCGGCGAGAACTTGCGGTACTGCTGCGCCATCGCCGTCGAGTCCCAGTACGGTCCGCCGTACTCCCAGGCGGGGAACCAGAGCTCCTCGGTAGCGCCGTACATGTTTTCGAGATTGTACGGGCCGGCGTGGCTCACGAGCGCCTTGAAGCGATCGCTGTGTCCCGCGATCCAGTCCACCATGTAGCCGCCATAGGAGCCGCCGGCCGCACCCATGCGCGTGCCGTCGAGCCACGGGTCCTTCACCAGAGCGGCGTCGAGTCCGAGCATGAGATCGGAGTAGACGGCACCTCCCCAGTCCTTCGAGATGGCGTCGACGAACTTTTGTCCGTAGCCCGGCGAGCCGCGCGGATTGATGATCACGAGCCCGTAGCCCGGCGCCGCGAACATCTGGTAGTTCCAGCGCCCGTGCCACTGGTCGAGCCACGGCACCTGCGGTCCGCCGTGAATGAGGAGGACGACGGGAAATTTCTTCCCGGGCACCCACTGCGGCGGACGAAGGATCATCCCCTGCACGCTGTCGCCGTTCGCGCCCTTGAACCAATAGTCCTCAACCGGATAGAGCTTGAGCTGCGCGATCAGCGCGTCGTTCTCGTGCGAGATCTGACGCACTCCCGATATCCCGCCGCCACCGAGCGTCGCGACCCACGCGTCTGCGGGGTGGTCGGCGGCGTCCTGAATCCAGGCGATCGTGCGGCCGGCGTGATCGAGCGTGGGCGAAGAGTTGTTGTGCGCGGAGAGCAACAGCTGCGGCGCGCCGGCGGCCCCGTTGGCGAAGGTCGAGCGGTAGAATTTCTCGCGCGACGCATCGGTGGTCTGAAGAAGAATGCTGCGACCGTCGGCCATGAAAGCGTAGCCGTCCGCGTTGCGGTCCCACTGCGGCAGCAGCTCGCGCGATTGATGGCTCGCGCGATCGTACGCCATGAGCCGCCAGCGATCGGATTCGAATCCGGCGCGCGCCTGCGAGTGATAGAGAATGTACTTGCCGTCAGGCGAGTAGACTGGATTCTCGTCAGCGCCCTTGTTGGCGGCAGTGATGACGACGGGCTTCCCGCCAGCAGCCGGAATCGTGTAGACGTTGTTGTCGGTGCTCCACGCGTCCTCGCGTCCCGAATCCTTCGCGGAGTACGCGAGCTCGCGCCCGTCCGGCGCCCAAGCGTAGCCCTCGCTGCCGCCAAATGGACCGGGCGGAATGTCGTACGTGACGCCGGGCGTGAGATCGACGGGCGCGGAACCATCGGCGCCGACGAGGAAGAGATGCGCGCGAGTGCCGTCGTCCCACTGATTCCAGTGACGGTACATCAGCTGATCGGCGATGTGCGCCTTCACGGGGTCTGCGGCTGCATCCTTTTGTCGAGTGGCGTTGCACGCGTCGTCGGGGCACGCCGGATACACCCGGGAGGTGAAGGCGATGCGATCGCCGCTTGGCGACCAGATTGGACCGGTAGCTCCGCCGGCGAGCGTCGTCAGCTGTTTGCGCGCGCCGCCGGCTTGATCGGCGACCCAGAGCTGCTCGCCGGCGATGTAGGCGACGCGCTTGCCGTCCGGTGACCAGCGCGCCTCGGTGGCGTTCGTGGCGGCGTCCGGGAACGCGACCGGAGCGCCGCCCGCGATAGCCGCCTTGAACGTCGCGCTGGACCGGCTGTTCTGCGCCAGGCTCGCGGTGCGCACGGCGTAGAGGAGCGATGAGCCGTTGGGCGAGATCTGCGGATCGGAGACGACCTTCACCGCCTCGAAGGCGTCGATGTCGATTGGTCGCTGCTTGTCCTGCGCAGCGAGCGGCGAAACGCGCGCGAGGAGCGCGACGAGCACAAGGGAAATCGTCCGAACGGCGGCAGTGGGCATTCGATCGTCCTCTCGGGTGTACGGTCGCGGTTGTCGCGACGATCCAACAATGGCGACCGGGCACGGGGCCGGATAGCCGCCAGGGCGCTGGCAACCCCGAAGGTTGCCGTCTGGCGGCCCTGCGCGTCTCTCTCCGGTACCCCTCTATGCACGACATGCATCCACGCCCGGAGTGAACGGCATGAGCCAGGTTGCTGAGCGCAAGCGCCCCGATCCGTATGCGGACGAGAACACAATCGTGCGTCGCAAGCGCGGCGTGACGATCGGAGCCTATCAGGGATTGACGATCGCATCCCTCGCGTGCCTCGTCGGCGCACTGTTCTTCATCGCCGTCGGATCCGCCGCGCAACGCATGGTCGCCGTCGCGGCGCTACTGATCGCCGCTGTGTTCCTCGTTACGATGGCGCGTCGCAAGAGCCGCTCGGTGGAATCGCCGCGCACTCAGATGCTCGTGGCGGTATGGCTGGGCGGAACGGCGCTCTGCTGGATCGCGATGGCGGTCGTGCTCTTTCTCCCCGCGAACCTGCTCTGGGAGCGCGGCCCGCAACTCGCCTCCGCGCTCGGCGCCACCGGCGTGATCTTCACGGCCCTCGGCGCTCTGACGCTCTCCTCGATGTACGGTCGCGACTGGGCGAGCAGGAAGGGACGGACGAGCTAGCGTTCATTCGGGGCGGAGCCACACGAGCAGCACGCCAACCATCCGATAGCTCACTCCGTACAATTCGCGGGCAGCGGGTCCGACTCGGACCCGCACCGAGTCCACGCGCGACTGCGGCAGCGTGTCGAGCGGCGGGTCCAGTACCACGCGCTCGCCGTTGTAGGTGCCGGTTCCCCGCTTCTCGCCGTCGATCACCACGAGCAGCTTGTCGCCCCGCGACAGCAGCGCGGGCGTGCGCTCGGCGCCATCATCCGTGGTGATCTCGGGAGCAAGAGACGTCGCGTTGGCGGCGTGCGAGTGGCAGCCACCGGCCACCGCCGCGACGCACAGGATGGCGGCTCCTCTCGCGATGCGATTCACCACGGTGTTCATGGTCACGCTTTCCTCATCCGGCAGAGATCCGTCTCACCAACGCTCGTCGCTCGCGCGTGTGCGCGCAATATCGGCTGTCGCGCGCGCGGCCGCCGCGGCGATGGTGATCGCATGGGCACCCACAACCGCGCACGCGCAGGCGGTGCCCGGAACGCTCGTTCAGGGCGAGAACGACGCGCTCGACATCTGGCTTCCGCAAAAGGAGCGTCCGGATGGCGAGTATACGAACGGACTTCGCGTCTCGCTCTCGCGTAGCGCCGCGCCGCTGTGGGGTCGCTTCGTGCTGTCAGCCGCGCCGTGCACCGGTCGCGAACTCGCCGGCACGCGATGCCTCACTACCGAATTCGCGATCGCGCAGCAGATGTACACGCCGGAACCGCTGAGCCATCACGCGTCTGACCTCGAGAGTCGTCGCACCTCCGCACAATCGCGCGTGCTCACGGGAGAGTCGGCGAGCGACAGCGTCATTTCTGCTCCGATTCCGGGCGACCGGCCCTTTGCGGGATGGCTTCACGGCGATGTCACCGCCAACATCATCTCCGAAAAGCGGCTGACGTCGTTCGGCCTGGTGGCCGGGATCACCGGACGAGCCTCCGGCGCGGAGCTGGTGCAAAAGGGATTTCACCATCTCATCAATCAGGTCGATCCGCCGGGGTGGCGATACCAACTCGGCTTCCGTCCCGCGGCTAGCGTATCGTACACGGATCATCTGCGAGCCGTGGTCGCGTCGTCGGGCGATCACGAGTTCATGGACATAGTTCCGTCGTGGAGCGCGCAGGCAGGCAATGCGCGCACTAGCGCGTACGGAGAAATCGAGACTCGGATCGGATACCATCTCGCGCATCCGTGGAGTCCCGCCGCGCGCACACGCGCCGGCGCGCGCGATTTCGGTATCTGGATCTACGGAGGGATGCGCGAGTCGCTCGTCCTCTACGATCAGACGCTCGACCGCAGCTATACGAAGGAAGGAATCACGTACTCAGTAGATCGAATCCCGTGGGTGTACAGCTACGACTTCGGCATCGCGGTTCGCCGGCACTCACTCACGATCACCTTTGGCGGAACGCACGACGCGAAGGAATACAAAACGGAAGAAGTGCAGAATCACTCCTACGGCACGATCACGATCACCGTGGACCGCGGACAGGCGCCGTAACAGGTTGCTGAAAAAAAAGAAAAACAAAAGAGGGACGAGCAGTTCTTGATTTTTCAGCAACCTGATAAGCTACAGCAGCTTCATCCCGCGCCAGGTGAGCGTCCATTCGCGCGTCTGTCCGGGCTCGAGCCAGTTCGCACTGCGCCACTGTCCAAGCGCTTCCGTGAGAGACTCGGGCGCTCCGATGCACGGCTGGAATCCGAGATTGCGGTAGCCTTTGCCGCGCGCGAACGGTGACCATCCGCCGCGATTGAGCCAGAGCCCGAAGTGCGTGACGTTC
Organism: Gemmatimonadaceae bacterium; assembly: GCA_025450815.1. GTDB lineage: Bacteria > Gemmatimonadota > Gemmatimonadetes > Gemmatimonadales > Gemmatimonadaceae > FEN-1250. The sequence goes on along the minus strand of JANWLO010000154.1, from coordinate 3,120 downwards.
GCAGTATCGAACGACACTTCCAGGCGCGCACCCTCCTCCTCGATCGCGGCGCGTCCGGTGCCCATGTCCACGAACAGCTTGCACGCGTAGGCACGCGCGATCTGGTCGGGGTTCCGGAAATCGTGATTCTTCCCCGCGGCCACGGCGCGCGGCCAGCGGTGCTCGGCGCCCGGCCCACCGAGCTCGATGCCGTGCTGCGCCCACACTCGTACTCGCGCGCCCTCCGGGAATTCGAGCTTCGTGTTCTTCGTGAGCGGCAGCAGCGGATGTGTCGACCAGAGAAATGGCAGCCGGTCCAGTCCATCGTTCGTCACCGCGTACTGCATCTCCACGCGATCCGCCGTCACGTAGATCGCGCGCGCGAAACGGTACGGCATCCGCTTCCCCACCCATCCGCACGCCGCGTACGTCCCCTCGTCGGTGGTACGAAGATCGAAGGTCGTCGCCTGCGACCAGAGCTCGCCGTGATCGGGGAGCGCGAGCCCGCTGTACGCATTCGGGAGCGACAGCGCGGCGTAGCGTCCCGAGATTGCGGGCAGCGTACACGACGCCGCCGTCGGAAAGCACTCGTCGTAACCGCCCGAGTCCGCCGTCTCGGCGTACGAAGCTCCGTCGATCGGTGTCTGGTGCGGAATGACGTCGTTAGTCCAGAGCCATTCGCGCCCAGCCATCTCCATGCTCGCGATCTTGCCGCCGAGCGCGGGGATGATGACGACGCGCGTGGTGCCGGCACGGAGCTCGGCCGATCCGAACGTCGGACGCGCAGCCGCCGTCACGCGCCCGTATTCATGTTATTGTCGACGGGTCGATGCCCCGCGTGGCGAACACGCGCGCGACCGTGTCGCCGATCTTGTTGTTGGGCGTGCTCGCGCCGGCGGTCAGCCCCACGCGTACGGCGCCGTGCGCCGGAAGCCAGTGCGATGCGACTTCCTCGCCGCCGCCGATCGGCTTGTGGCGGATCGTGCCGAGCTCGGGATCGATCGCCGTTGCGTCCTCGATATGATACGTCGTCGCGTGCTCCGCGCAGATCGCGGCTAGCGAGATCGTATTGCTCGAGTTGTAGCCGCCGATCACCACCATCACGTCCAGAGGCTCGGCGAGCAGCTCCTTCACGGCGTCCTGGCGGTCCTGCGTGGCGCTGCAGATCGTGTCGAAGGAGCGAAAATCGGTCGCGCCCGACTCGGCGCCCCGCGCGCGCTCGATTGCGAGGCCAACTTCCTCACCGATCGCGATCGACTCGCGCGCGAGCATCGTCGTCTGATTCGCGACGCCAATGCGGCGGAGGTGGATGTCTGGATCAAATCCCTCGGAGACGGCGACCGCGAAGTGCGCGAGAAAGTCCGTGCGGTTTCCTCGCCCCTCGATGTAGTCGCAGACGATGAGCGCTTCGGCCATGTCGCGAACGACGATCCAGTGACTACCCGGATATTTCTCCGCCTGCGACGCGGTGGCGCGCGTCTCCTCGTGGTAATGCTTGCCGTGGATGAGCGACGTGAAGCCATCGCGCGCGTAGGCCTCCACGCGCTTCCACACGTTGAGCACGGAGCCGCAGGTCGTGTCGACCATCACGCAGCCGGACGCGCGCAGCGTCTGGAAATCCTTGATCGGCACGCCGAACGCCGGAAGGATGACGACGTCCTGCGGCGTGATCGCCGAGTAGTCGAAGCCGGCGGCGGACGGGATGAGGATGTCGATCCCCATCTCGCGAAGGCGCGCGTTGACGTGCGGATTGTGGATGATCTCGCCGACCAGCAGGATGCGCCGGTCGGGAAATTTGGTGCGGGTTTGGTAGGCGTACTCGACCGCGCGCTCGACGCCGTAGCAGAAGCCGAATTCGCGCGCGAGGCGGAGGGTGGTGTCGCCAGCCGTGAGTGCGTAATCCCGTGTCTGGAGCAGATCTACGAGGCGTCCGGAGTAGTCTCCGGCGAGCGTCTCCTGGACGTCCGCCTTGAGTCCGAACCCCTTCCGGAAGTACATCGCGCTCTCGTTCGCCGCCATGCGGGGAATCTAGCGGCCCAACTGAGCCGGCGGTACGCGGGTTACGGTATCCATACGGGGAAATGGCTTCAGCAGGTCTCCGGTGGGCAGCTTAAATTTTCGGGAGAATGACGCCCGACCCGCCAGATACCGCCCCCCTCCTTCGCCCTGCGCCCATCGTGAAGGGAGATGCGATCGGTATCGTGGCGCCGTCGTACTCACCGCGCCCAGGCTGGCTTCTGCGCGGAGTGAAGGCGCTCGAGCACGCGGGGTACTGTGTGGTGCTCGACCCCGAGATCGCCACCGGGCGTCGATTCAAGCGCGTGGAGGATGAGCGGCGCGCCGAGAATTTCATGGGCGTGTGGCTGGATCCCAAGGTGAAGGCAGTGATCGGCGGCACGGGCGGCTACGGCGCCGTGCGCATGCTCCCGTATCTCGAGCCCGAGGTGTTCCGCCGGAATCCGAAGATCTTCGTTGGCTACTCGGACATCACGGCGCTGCATCTGTGGATGATGCGCCGGTCCGGGCTGCGCACCTTCCACGGGCCGACGGTGGACGATCTAATCCCCAGCACGCGCGACATGACGATGGCGTCGCTGCTCACGGCGATGACGACTGCGCGGCCCACTACCAAAATCGGCCGCGGCATCGCGCGCGTGGTGCGCCCGGGCCGCGCGAGCGGGCGGCTCATCGGCGGCAATCTGTCGCTCGTTCAGCAGACCATCGGCACGCCGTACGAGGTGGACACACGTGACTCGATTCTCTTTCTCGAGGAAACGCGCGATCCCATGAGCGTGCTCGATGAGCGACTCGTTCATCTGCGCGCCGCGGGGCTCTTGCGCGCGGTGCGTGGCGTGATCATCGGGAAGCTCTCGATCGACCGGAGCGAGGAGGACGAATTCGAGAACTTCCTGCTCGATCTGCTGTCCGACCTGAACGTGCCGGTGCTCACGGACTTTCCGGCGGGACACGAGATGCCGAATCTGACGATCCCGATCGGGACGGATGTCGAGCTCGTGGCGGAGGAGACGACGGGATGGATCACGTATCGTGAGGATGCGTTGACGGGCGGCGAAGCGGCGCCGGCGAGCGTGTGACGCGATGATCGAGGTGCTGCACGCGGACATCACTACGCTGGACGTT
>JANWLO010000153.1 GCA_025450815.1 Gemmatimonadaceae bacterium | reverse complement strand
TGGCCGCGATGGTGGATCTCATTGTCCCTGATGTATAGCAGCAACTCGTAGATCGGCATCTTCCACTGCCCGAACGCGGTGTCCACCTCCTGAAAACGCGCCGCGGGACTCGTGGGCCAGAGAGTGTTGATCTCATCGGTCGCATCGTCCCACATCCGGAGCAGCTCCGCCTTGGCCGTCGCCTTGGGCGCGGTGAATTGTGCCCACTTGCCGGTGATCACGCCGTTTAGCGTCGGCACCGCCATGCCGATACACTCGAGTGCGAGAGCGGAGAACGGGCGCATCCCGTCCACGGAATAGCTGAAGAGTTTGTCGTCCGGGAATGCGTCAATTGCGCGGCGCGTGAGGGCGCGATGTCCCTGCCATTGCTCCAGGAACTGTTGCGACGACATGATCGGCGCGGCGGTGGAGGTCGATGTCATTGAGGTACCCTGCGTTCGTGTTGAAGATGAGCAAGCGGCCCAACAACGGGAGACGTTGCAGGGCCGTGCATTATCACATCGGGACGGCGGGATTTGAACCCGCGACCATCTGAACCCCGTAATACGTAAGGATCGTTAAGCCGGTGGTCCGTCGCAAACAACGGTCAGCCATTCTCATCCAGGCGGCGGCTCCAGATGGCCGGGACGTCCGGGTGGCGCCGCCACACGTACCAGCCCATCACGATGACCGCGATGAGATTGCCGATTGCGACCTGATACCACGCCAGATCACCGAGGGCCGTCTGTTCGAGCATCGCAACGCCGCCGGTGAAGCCACCTTCGAAGACGGCGAACAGAATCAGAGCCAACATCAGAAGACTTGGCTGCTTAGTTGCGCGATGTATCAGAAACACGACGAGCACGCCGAATAGCACGAATAGGATGAAGTGAATCGGCGTGTAGAGCGCCGCGAGGTTCAGCCGATTTGGACCGTCGGCTGCCCCGATCGGATCCGGCGTGCGTAAGATCAGCGCGCCGAGCAGCGCGGGCGTATGCAGCGCGCGACCGGCGATTCCGTCGACGAGCAGGAACCAGAGCGCGACGGCCACCGCTCCCAAGCCCCCCGCGATGACGCCTTCGCGGATGGTCGAGTGTGCCGGCCCGATGGGTCGGACGCTGGAGCGAGCCGAAGCAGTCATGGCTTAGTGACTCCGGTACGCGTGCCCCTTCCTGAGCAGCACGTCCCATACCCGCGCTCGATGGCGGCGGGCGGACTTACCACAAACGAAGCTCGATAAGCCGACGGGAGGAAAATTTCTGGGACGACTTGTCGAATTCTGGTGCGGCCGTTCGACGATATCGTGAGGCCGGCAATCAGCCCGCCCGGAGATCATCACAGGAGAAGACATGCCGCAATATCTGGTTGCTATTCACCACCCCGACAACTACGACCCGTCCCTCGAAGGCGAAGCGATGGTCCGCGACATTCACGTGCTCAATGAAGAGATGGATGCTGCTGGCGCCAGGTTTTTCGCTGGGGGCCTGGAATCGGCACCCAAAGCGAAATCACTGCGTAAGCAGCCCGGTGGCAAGGTGCTCGTCACCGACGGGCCGTTCCTCGAGACCAAGGAGCACATAGGCGGTTTCTGGATACTGGAAGCGGCTGACATGGACGAGGCGCTGGCGTGGGGACGCAAAGCCGTCGTCGCGTGTCGGGCGCCGGTCGAGGTGCGCGCCTTCGTTCGGATCCGGCCGGACAGATAAGCGTCCCACTCGAGCTGTGCCGAATAGTCCCATTCTCAGGAGAACAGAGGAATGCCGCAAAAGAAGATTCACGCTATCGCAATTCACAGCTGCGCGCTGCTCGTCATGCTCGGTACGGCGCCCCAAGCGATGGCACAGGTCGCCACCACACGGTATCCGAACATGGCCCCGATCGGCGAATACATGATGACGGATCAGGGTGCGGAAATAGCGCTGGCGCGAAGTGCCGCGCCGGAGTCCATTTCACGCGATGCAGAGGTCCTGGTTCTTGGACGTCACGGTTTCGAAACGGCGGTCAAAGGCAAGAATGGTTTCGTGTGCATCGTGGGGCGTGGATGGTCATCCGCAGCGGATGCTGACTACTGGAATCCGAAAGTGCGGGTTCCCCTTTGTCTCAATGCGGCCGCCGCGCATACCTACCTTCTACGCGTCACGAAAATCACCGACCTGGCACTGGCGGGACGAACGCTACCTCAGGTGAACGAGGCCATCGCCGCCGCTCTCGCCCAGAAAGAGCTGCCGCCGATGGGGCCGGGGGCGATGTGCTACATGATGTCGAAGCAAGGATACGGTGGCGACAGCGCGCCACACTGGCCTTCCCACCTCATGTTCTTCTATTCCGACACCGACCCCGCGATCTGGGGAGCGAATCTGCAGGGTTCTCCCGTTTTTGCGGTCGCCGACTCTTTGGAGCACCTGACGCAGTTCGTCATTGAAACGCCACGGTGGTCAGATGGAACGGTTGATCTTGCGGCGATCGCAGTTCCTGCTGGAACCGCCGCATCGCCAACTCACGAACACCCATGACGTGGAATTTGAGCACGGGGATCCGTTAGTCTCGGCAGCAAAACGCTCCTCGCCGTCATGGCCGAGGAGAACCGGTCCCGGGGACAGATCCCGTCCTCTCGACATTAGGCAGGTCGGCCGGAGGGAACTGTGCTGGGCAATGGCGCCTATTATAGACTTTCTGACTATTATGCCAATCATAGGCAGCGACCTCATCTCTTGTGCGGCGCGTCGCTCGCGAATTCCCCAGATGGTGCCATTCCCCGAACCATTCAGCTTTGGGCAATAGGAATGCCTCAGCGCATGCGGATTGTCCGGATTCTCTTCGCGTTGGGAGTGATGAGCGTCGGTGTCCTCACGCTCGTCCTTGGCTACAGCGTGCTCCTGTTTCGCCCCGCCTCTGCTGCATGGATTCCGTGGCTCAAGGCCATCGGCTATGCGTCCGGAGTCATCATGGTGGCATCGGGCGCGGGCTTGCTGTTCGAACGTGCGGCCGGCGTGGCCACGCGCATCCTGCTCCCGTTCCTGCTGGTGTGGACGCTATCGAGAGTTCCGGTCGTAATATCGGATCCAGGTAGAGAGATCAGTTGGTTTGCGGTTGGCGAGATTGCGGTGCTTGCCGCAGGGGCGATGGTTCTCTTCACGACGTTGGCCAAGTTGAGCGCGGGATCGAGTCTTCAACGAGTCACGCGCGAGCACGGATTGCGAACCGCTCGGCTCCTCTTTGCTCTGTCGCTGCCAACGTTCGGGATGTCACACTTCTTCGAGTTTGCCGCGCGCACCGTTTCGTTGGTGCCCGCATGGATTCCGTACCGAACCGAATGGGCCTATCTCACCGGCGCTGCGCAGATCGCTGCTGGACTTGGCGTCCTGTTCTCGATCTATCCGCGCCTGGCAGCAACGATGGAAGCAGTGATGTTGAGCGTGTTCACGCTGCTCGTCTGGGTTCCCGCCGTCGCTGCGAACCCGAGAGTCCCCTCTAACTGGGGCGAGTTCCTCTTCACCTTCGCACTCGCGGGCGCGGCCTGGGTGGTGGCTGAGAGCATACCCGGTAAGCGTATCTGGCCTAAGGCCCGTCGACGCGTCGACGGATGAAGCGTGGCTCACGGTCACCACCGCTCGCCGCGCTCCGTTCCCGTGCGCGCGCCAACGCGCTCATTGCACCTTCAGCCGCGCCATGATGGCCTGAATGCGCGAGTCGGACCGAATGGGAGCAAAGAGCGGGTCCTCGAGCGAGAAAACGATTCCACCAACGTTCGACGCGTCGCCATTCACCATCCATTGGATCGCCGACTCCCGGTCGCCAAGCCTCATGAACGAGTTTGCGATCAGGTCTTCCCGAACGTACTCCGTGTTCGCAAGAACGAGCGCCTGCCGGAGTGCCTCGCGTCCACCCGCCGTGTCGCCCTGCGCGCGGCGCGCGCCCGGATCGCGCGCGCACTGTCCGGCGACAGTTTCGTGAAATCGAGTGATTGGAAGAAGGGGTTCCACACACCAAACGACAGTGGGTTGAGCCGAAGCGTCCGCTGCGCAACCGATCGCGGATTCGGCGTGCGAGATGGCCGAACGGAGCGGGGCGGCCGTGAACTCGTCCGTCTCGAGCCGCGCGCCCGCACCGCAGCGGTGGTGGCCGGCGACAGCGAGAGATTAAGCGCGCCCGCGATGGCCGAGACGAGCTGGTTCTGAAGCGCGAACTGGTCCTGGTCGCGCGCCTCGAACGCGTCCGACCAGAGGATGTCGTCGTTCGCGACATTGACGAGCGACGCGGTCGCGCGGAGCCGCGTCCCGGACCGCGCCATCCTCACCATCACTCTAGACCCGACGCCGAGCTCTTTCCCGGCCTCGCGCACCGTGCCCCGTGCATGACGCTCAATGGCGAATCGTAAGTGCTTTAAAATCAATCGGGACGGCGGGATTTGAACCCGCGACCCCCTGAACCCCATTCAGGTGCGCTACCGGGCTGCGCTACGTCCCGTCCGCTCTCACGGACAGGACGTGAATCTAATCCGCCGCACTGCCCTGCCACTAGCCCGGCGTCCTTCCACACCCTCCCTGGCGAACATACCAACCGGTCTGTATGTTAGTCCAATGACGTCCGCGCCCCATACCCGCCACCGCATCCTCGCGGCCGCCTTCACCGAGTTCTATCGCAACGGCTTCCAGGGCGGCAGCCTCAACGACATCGTCGCCAGCGCCGGCGCCACCAAGGGCGCGCTTTTCCACCACTTCAGCGGCAAACTCGCACTCGGATACGCCGTCCTCGACGAGGTCATTGGTCCGCTCCTCCTCCAGCGCTGGCTCGACCCCGTCGCCAAGTCCACTAATCCCATCGCCGAGATCAAGCGCGCCTTTCGCAAGTACGTACGGGCAGACATCGACAGCGGTCACTGGATGCTCGGCTGCCCGCTCAACAACCTCGCGCAGGAGATGTCGCCGCTCGACGAGGGATTCCACTCCCGCATCGATGCGCTCTACACGCTCTGGCGAAAGCAGTACGCGGCGGCGTTCGCCAATGGTATCAAAGCCGGCACAGTGAACAAGAGCGTCTCTCCAAAAGCCGTCGCCGCGATGATCGTCGCGAGCCAGATGGGCCTCTGGGGAACCGGCAAGAGCTCCCGCAACAAGGCCGTCATGGTGCAGGCCACGGACGCGGTCTGCCACTACCTCGACGCGCTCGCCGCGTGACACGCGCCCACACGATTCTCGCGTCCGCAACAAAGGACGGAACCGCGCGCCGCCTAGCGTCGCGCATTCATCTCACCAGAGGCACGGAACCATGAAAGCGGTCAACGCCTACCTCTCCTTTGACGGCACCGCCCGCGAAGCAATGAACTTCTACGCCACGACACTCGGCGCCGAGTACAAGGAGCCGAAGTTCCCAAACGCGCCGGACTTTGGCATTCTGGGGCGCACGGTTCGGAATGCTCACGGACAAGTACGGCATCGGCTGGATGTTCAACTGCGATCTGCCGAAAAAAGCGTGAGTCAGCGCACCGTCAAGCGTCGCTCATCCTCGTCGCGCTGGCCGAGGAATTCGCCAATCGACGCCAGCGCATCGATGTGGTCGCAGAAAATCTTGAACGTCGCAAGCATCGGCACCGCGAGGAACGCGCCGAGTATTCCCCACACCCAGAACCAGAACGCGAGCCCGACGAAGAGCGCAACGGGATTCAGCGACAGTCGATGACCGAGTAGCAGCGGACTGACCACCTGTCCCTGAACGATGTTGACGAGCAGGTAGCTCGCGGGAACCAGCAGTGCGTGACCGATGCTGTCGAACGTCGTGAGCGCAGCCACGGCCAGAATCACAACGAGCGCTGCCGAGCCGAGATATGGAATGAACTCGAAGACGGCGACGAGAGCGCCCCAGAGAAATGGGCTCGGCATTCCCCACAGGTACATGATCCCCGCGACTATCAACCCCTCGCACACGTTCACCGTTGCGGTGGTGACGAGAAAGGTCGAGATCGACGACTCGGTCTCGCGCGCGATCTGTACGGCGAGTCTCTTCTCGCCTCGACTGGGGAGCACCTTCACGAGCTTCTGCAGAAAGAGGTCGCCAGCTGCAAGCAGAAAGTAGAGAAGGATTACGACCTCGAGAATGCTTCCCAGCGCGCGCTGCGTGGTGCCGAACGCTCGCGTGATGAGGCTGGGACCCTGCACCACCACCTGCTGCGGCCTGCGCACGCCATCGGTGGACTGCGTTGCCGCGGAGGTCACCTGCTCGGCCGCGCGGCTCGCGCGCTCCAGCGGCTTGAGCAGCTTCCCGAGCTTCCCCTCGGCGACGGCGATCGTTTGCGGTGCGTCGGCCGCGAGCCGCTGAATGGGCCCAGACAGTTCGTAGCCGGCGAAGCCCACCGCCCCGAGCAGCGCGATTATTACGATACCGGCGCCCAATGGCGTGGGAATGCGTAACCGCGAAAGCGCGCGCACGAGTGGACTGAAGAGGAAGTTGAGCAGCACCGCGAAGACGATCGGCAGCAGGAAATCGCGCGCGAAATACAGAGTGTACATGATCGCGAGCACCGCCAGGATCATTACGCCGATCGCGAGAGTACGCATCGTCGCGAGTTCGGTGGCGGTGCGATCGAGATCGGGCTGCGCGGCCATTTCGGCCGTGGGAGTCGCAACGATCGACTCGACGACATCCGGCTCGAGTACTGAGCCGCCGTTGCTGCCATCTGGAGTCATGAGCGCCACACCAGCTAACGTGAGCCAGCCGCCCGCACTCAACTCGAGTAATGCACAATCCTCGCCACGAACATCACTTGCCGAAGACGTCTTCGCCGAACGTCGCGAGCCCCGGCGCCGCAGCGTGGCCCAGATGCGGAACGCCAAAGACATCCTCCGTCCAGCGCAGGAGCGAGTAGTGATTGTACGGCACGTCGGACACCGTCCCCGCTTTCACGAAGGGAGATAGTACGACGGCGCCGACGACGCCTCCTCCCGGACCGTTGCCGCCAGCCTGTCGCGACTGGCCAGGAAGGCCCTGCTCGCCGCAACAGGCGGACGAATCAGCGCTCCCCGGCGCGCTCGCCTCGTCGAAGGTGATGATCAACACGCCGTCCTTCCTGAACGCCGGTGAGGCCATGATCAGCGGCACCCATTTTTTCAGGAATCCGTCTGCCTGAACCAACCCACCGGGCGCGTGATCGACGCACGGGGAGTCGTGTCCATCGTCGCAGAGATTCGGCGTGATGAACGAATAGTTCGGCGTGCTTGCGATCTTCGTGAGATCGGCGGTGAGGTGGCGCAGATTCACCACGCGCGCGGCGCATCGCTCCTTCTGGTCGATGAACGAGTGGAAGTAGTAGAACGGGTTGTGCTTGGTCGCGTACTGATCGCCCGGCTTCTTGTTTCGCGTGGGGTCGTCCTCGCCGATCGCCGGATGACCGCACGCTTCCACTTCCCGCGCGGAGTCGTTCCCGAGATCCTGCATGTAGCCCTTCCAGCTCTTCCCAGCCTTGTCGAGCTGGTCGCCTATCATCGGCACCATAGCGGGATAAACGCACCCCTTGCCGAGCGCCTGGCCGTTCGCGTCGAGCGTTGGGCTCGCGAGCACGAAGTCCGTGAACTTGGGGCAGTCGAGTTGCGTCGCATCGTTGGGCGCCTGCCCGCTGATGAGCGCGATGTAGTTGTCGAGGCTGAAGTGCCCGACACCATAGTACTGACGCAGCAGCGCTCCCTGAGCCGGGAGAGTCTTGGCGAGATACGGCGCCTGCGAGTTAGGCCCGAACGTGCGCGCGAACGACTCGTTCTCGAGAAGGATGATGAAGACGTGCCCCACCTTCGGTTTCGCGGGCATTGCCGCTGCGAGCGCGATGGCGAGAAGACACGCGCTCGCAACGGCGGCGCGGCGAATAGCGGCTGATCGAATCATCACGAATCCGAATGTGTGAAAAGAACGAAGCGCTCCCGCCCGCACCCTGGCTGGCGAAAGCGCTCCAATTGCAAATGCTACCGCGGCCAGAGCCAGCCGAACGTTCCAGCAGTGAGCAACCCGTAGATCACTCCATCGACGGTCGCCTTGATCGTGATGTTCCACGCGCGATGATACCAGATGGACATCGGCCACAGCGCCGCGGTGTAGCCGATGAAGGCCGTGAGCCCCGCGAAGCGGAACACCGCGCGGTACGGCGCGCCGGGGAGCAGCGCGTGCGCGCAGACGTACGCGGCGAAGATGCTGATCACGAGGCTGAAGATGAACCACATGACCATGCTGCCCGTCATCGACGTCGCTCCGTTTGGCATCACGGTCATCATCACTACGGGGCCACGCGCGTGTTTCGCCTTGAACTCCGCGGTCTTCATCTCTGCCATGTTCGCTGGCCGCGGAATTAAGTAGTCACCTGGCGGAATCGCCAGCGGACGCATCGCATCCATCACCTGATCTTCGTTCTGCATCTTCGGGTAGTCGCTCTTGTGCCATGGCGATGCCATGTGAATGATCGAGCTCACCACGAACACGATCACCGACGATAGAAGGATCGGCAGCCACAGCGCAGTCATGTGAGTCATGCGTCGCTCCGTTGCTCAAGGTTTTTGGCGCCGCTCTATCATGCTCCACAATCGTGGCCGCCACAATGTGCGTGCCCCTAGCAGGGTGCTGAAAAAACAGAAACTGCTCGACGCAGAGTCACAGACGTGAACTGAGAGACACAGAGGAGTAGGACTCAAGTCTTCCATGGCGGAGTCCCTCTTTTGCCTTTTTCTTCCTTTTTCAGCAACCTGCTAGACCGTGCGGGTGTCCCCCGGCCTCATGAGCACCATTCGCGAGTCCCCAGCGAACGCCTTCTTCACCTCGGCCTCGCCCTCGAGCACCGGGAATGTCCCAAAGTGCATCGGCACGATCGCGACGGGCTTGAAGTACTTGCTGATCGCCAGCGCGGCCACTCGAGGATTCTGAGTATACGGGCCACCGCCGCAGCACAGCAGAATGAGCCCCGGATGATGAACCTCCTCGATGAGCGCCATGTCGCTCATGATCCACGTGTCGCCCGTGTGATAGATCGTCTTGCCGCTCGCGAGCTCGATCACGAAGCCGATTGGCGAGCCGCTCCCGGTGGAGTGAGTGGCCGGCACGAGATGCACGGTCACATCGCCGACCTTGATCGCGCCGCCGATGTTGCCTCCCATTCCCTGCTCTCCCGGAAGCGCGAGCGATGCCACGAGCTCGACCATGCCGATCACGGGCGCGCCGCTGCTCTGCGCGATGGCCCCGGCGTCGCCCAGGTGATCGCCGTGCGAGTGCGACACGAGAATCGCCGCGGGCTTGTCCGCCCCATTGTAGCGCGAGAGATCCTTGAGCTCCGGCGGCGTCACCGGATTGTTCGTAATGAATGGATCGATCAGAAGTCTCGTGCCACCGGGGGACGTCAGCTCGAATGCCGCGTGGCCGAGCCAGCGCAGCTTCACACCCATCATCTGACCGGCGAGCGATTGCGGCTCCTTCATCGTTTGCCTGATTCCCATTGCCTCATCCCCGTGAGAATTCGTTCTGGAACGCTACGCTCGAACCCATTCGTCGGGCGTCATCACCTTGCCCACCCAGAACTCGCCGAAGTCCACGTAGCGCGCCGATGCCTCGTCGAATCGCATCTCGGTGACGAGCTTCTTGAAATCGAGCGGGTCCTTCGCGAACAGCGTCACGCCCCACTCCCATGCATCGAAGCCGATCGCGCCGGTAATGATCTGCTGCACTCGTCCGTGGTAGCGTCGCCCCGTGGTAGCATGCTCGTACATCATGCGGCTTCGCTCGTCGAGCGAGAGCGTGTACCAGTTCTGTCCCGTCTCGCGCTTCTTCGACATCGGATAGAAGCAGACGTACGGCTTATCCGCCGGCACAGGCGGCTCGAGGCGCCGCATGACCATCGGATTCGCACGCTCGGCCTGCACGCGCGCGTCCACAGCCTTGCGATACTCTTCGTCCCCCACGGTGCCGCCGCGTGCTCCGGCATCGCGCGCGAGCTCCGCCGTGATGTGATAGAGTCCCGCCTCCGTGATGCTCAGAAAGCTGTACGTCGAGACGAGCCGCTGCATGTACGGATCCTTCTCGAGAGCGCGCTGCGCCTCGCCGAGTGCGTCGAGCGTGGGGCGGAAGTGTACGACCATGGTGTCGGAGAGCGAACCGATCACGCGGGCGATGCAGCTCCACCCACCACCGTCGGGCTTCGCGAGCTTCACGAGCGTGGCCGCGGTGTCGCGCAGCTCCTCTTCGTTGGGTTGCAACCCCACGGGGTGCGCGAAGATCTGATGGAGGGCGTACCAACCCTCGAGAGTTTCCGGCGGGTGGATTTTCGGTGCGTCGTTCATACTCGCAATCTACGGAGGCGCGGTCCGCGATGGCGAGCGCGACCTATCCGCCGCGCGCGCTGAGCATCCGTCCCACCCTTCCGCTTACTCGCAGCCCATCAACGCGCCCTGCGAAGTAGCGCGCGTTGATCTCCTCGGCGCCCAGGTCGTTCACGTGCACGTAGCCCATCTCGCGCAACGACTTTACCAGTGCACTCGATTCGAAGAATCCGCGAAAGGGCTCGCCCGTACGCTCCACGCGCCGCGACAGCCGATCCAGCGCGAGCTTGCCGATGATTCCGAGCGACTCGCGCGGCACGGCGTAGTCGAAAGCCACGCCGTTGGCGCGATTGAGCTCGATGATGCTGCGCAACGTCGCCAGCACGATTGGAGGCTCGAGATACATCGTGACGCCGAGCCAGGAAAAAAATGCGGGCTCCGATTCATCGAAGTTTGCCGCGTGGAGGCCGTCCTCGAACGTTTCACGGTCGAAATCCACCGGCGCGAACGTCATCGACGCCGGAATCTCGATTCCGGTTTGCGCGAGGCGCTTCTTCTTCCACGCCTGCGTCGCCGGATGATCGACCTCGAACACACGCAGATCGGGGTACGGATTGCGATACGCGAAGCTGTCGAGTCCCGCGCCGAGGATGACGTACTGCCGGGTGCCTCGCGCGATGGCGTCCGCGAGCTCATCCTCCGCGAATCTGCTGCGCGCGGCCATGAAGGCACGGAATCGCGCGGCGACGAAGTTCCGCGGCTGCTCGGGGAGATTGGCGGCGGCGCGCTCGCCGATGATGCGCACTGCGAGCGGGTCGTCGAACACGAGCGGGCGATCCATCAATTGGTGCGCCGCGCGCCGTTCTGCGACGCGCTGCGCGGTGAGACTGGGACGCTCGGGGTGCAGCGCTCTACCCCGCGGCGCTCAGCGCGCCGAATCGGCGATCGCGTTTCTGGAAGTACTCCACCGCCTCCTCCAGATCCTTGGGGCCGAACTCCGGCCACATCACATCCGTAAAATAGAGCTCGGCGTACGCGCACTCCCACAGCAGAAAGTCGCTGAGCCGGCGCTCGCCGCCCGTGCGTATGACGAGATCGACGTCTGCCGCGGGGCGCGAGTCGTGCTCGCCGCCGAGCGCGCGACCAAACTCCTCACGCGTAACCTTGTCGGCCGCCGCGGCGAGTCGCTGCGCGGCGCGCAGAATCTCGTCGCGTGCGGAATAGTCGATCGCGAGCCGAAGGTGGAGCGTCGAGCCGCCAGCGGTGGCCTCCTCCGCGTCGCCGAGCGCGTTGCCGAGCGCGAGCGGAAGACGATCGCGCCTGCCGATGGCGGTGAGCCGAACGTTGTTCGCGAGGAGTCGCGGCACCTCGGAGACGAGACGCGAGCGAAAGAGCCGCATCAGCGTCGAGACTTCGGCGGCCGGACGTCGCCAGTTGTCGCTACTGAACGCGTAGAGCGTGAGCGTGCCGATGCCGAGCGAAGGAGCGGCCTCGACGACTTTGCGCACGACGTCGACGCCGACTCGATGTCCGGCGGCGCGCGGCATCGCGCGCTGAGTCGCCCATCGTCCGTTGCCATCCATGATTATGGCGACGTGCATCGACTGCGCGTCGGGGAAAGATCGTTGCGACCTGAGGTCAGTGTGCAAAGTTGGCCCGGCCGGCGAGCGTGCGAAGGGTGTACACTATTCAACGCTCCAGAGTGTCGCGAGTCACCTGGATGATGCTTTCCATGTGAGCGAGGTAACGCTGCAGCGCTCGCCTGCCGGCGGGCGCGAGGCGATAGGTCGTTAGAGGGCGACGTCCCTCGAATGTCTTGGCGCAGGAGACGTAGCTCGCGTCCTCGA
>JANWLO010000152.1 GCA_025450815.1 Gemmatimonadaceae bacterium | reverse complement strand
TCTTCATCGTTGTAATCGTGTTCATCTCGTCGCTTTTCACGGGGATGAGCGTGCTCGTCTCGCGCTTCGCGGGCGCGGGGCAGGAGGACAAGGTCAATCGCACGGTGTACCAGGCCTTCCTCACGGCGATCGGGCTCTCGATCTTCGTGATGGCGCCGCTCGGGTATTTCCTGTCGCCCTCGCTGCTCGATCTCGTCAACGCCGCCCCCGCGGTGAAGGAGCAGGCGCTGCCGTTTCTGCGCATCATGTTCCTCTTCTCCAGCGGGATGCTCGTGTTCTTCATGCTCGGCGGCGCGCTGCGCTCCGCCGGCGACGCGCGCACCCCGATGGTCCTCGGCATCACGATGACGCTGCTCAACATCGTGTTCAACGTCGTGCTCATCCGCGGGCTCGGACCCATTCCTGAATTTGGTACCGCGGGCGCGGCGATGGGCACTTGCACGGCATCGGGGCTCGTCGCGTTGTACGCGCTGTACCGGCTCCTGCGCGGAGGATGGGTCGTGTCGTTCCCGCGCGGCGAGGGTTACGGTCCGAACTGGACGATCATTCGCTCGCTCTTTCGATTCGGACTCCCCACTGGGGTGCAGGGGATCGCGATGAACGTTGGCGGTGTGCTCATGTTGTCGTTCATCGGATCGCTCGCACAAAGCGCGGCGGCGCAGGCGGTGTTCGCGGTGTCGTATAGTGAGCTGTTCTCGCTCATCACATGGACATCGATGGGACTCATGGGCGCCGCATCCGCGGTGGCCGGACAAAATCTCGGCGCCGGCAAACCGGAACGCACCGAGCAGGCGGTGCACACCGCGGCGCGCTTCGCATTAATCGCCGCCGCGTTCATCGGCATCTTCTTTTTCTTCTTCCCGAAACAGCTCCTCGGCATCTTCGGCATGAACGAGCCGGCGGTCATCGCCATCGGCACGCCGCTACTTCGCGTGCTGAGCCTCTCCGGCATGTTCATCGGGGTCGCGCTGACGTACACCGGCGGGCTGCAGGGCACCGGCGACACAAAGAGCCCGCTCTACATCTCGCTGCTCTCGAATCTCGTGATCCCGCTCGGCATCTGCTTCTTCGTTCGCGAGTTCGGGACGCTCCAACCGCTCGACATCTGGCTCGCGATCCTCGCTGGCCACGCCACGCGCTGCGTGCTCAGCGTGCTGCGCTTCAATCAGGGAAAGTGGCGCGGGATTGCGGTGGACATCGGGCCACCGGTGAGAGGTTAGGGAAGGGCGATAACTGCTGCACCGCAGAGACACAGAGAAACGGCCACGAGAGGCACAGAGGACGGCGCCTCATGGCCCTTACGGTCCACTGCCCGAACAAGTTGATTCTTTTCGCTCTGCAACGTAGAGATCATCCGCAAGAAGCGATCGCGAATTTGTTTTCGTCGTTCCTCCGCGTCTCTCGGTTTCCTCTGTGTCTCTGCGGTAGTCACGCAGTTCACTCTCTCGACGCTAAACCAGCTTCTCCCTCACCCGCGCCGCAGCGGGAATCTGCTTCTCGTACTCCACCGCAGCCGCCGTGCGGTTGTTCACGCCCAGCTTCTGAAAAAGATTCTGCGTGTGGAACTTCACCGTGCTCGCGCTCACGCCGAGCTGCGCGGCGATGGCGCCGTTCGACAGCCCGGAAGCGAGTAGCGCCCATACCTCGCGCTCGCGATCACTCAGCGAGCCCGGGCCCGCAATCGCACGCTCGTTCGGCTTGCGCATCCACCGCCGCGCGGCTTGCGGGAACACGAGTACACCCGAATGCACGGCGCGCAGCGCATCCACCGTGCGCGCGGGCGCATCGGTCTTGAGCGCGATGCCATCCGCCTGGTGCTCGAGCGCGGCGCGCATCGACTCGCCATCGCCGTAGGCCGTGAGCACCAGCACGCGAATCTGGATCTGCTCGCTGCGCAACCGCTTGAGCACCTCGTAGCCGTTCGTGGTGCCCAGCTCCAGATCGAGCACCACGACGTCCGGCCGATGGAGCTTCACCAGCTCCGGCACGCGTTCGCCCTCGGTAGTGGTCGCGACCACCTGAATGTCACGCTCCGCGTCCATCATCGCGCGCAGTCCCTCGAGCACGAGCGGATGATCGTCCACCAGCA
Organism: Gemmatimonadaceae bacterium; assembly: GCA_025450815.1. Classification (GTDB taxonomy): domain Bacteria; phylum Gemmatimonadota; class Gemmatimonadetes; order Gemmatimonadales; family Gemmatimonadaceae; genus FEN-1250. The sequence continues at coordinate 3,605 of JANWLO010000152.1, read as the reverse complement.
TCACGCGGATCATGACGTCATCACCAGAGTACCTCGGTCATTGGATGGGAAAGCGGACTTCAACGCTCGTGCCGTCCGCGCCCGAGTCGATCTCGAGCGTGCCGTTCATGATCTCGACGCGGTCGCGCATTCCTCGCAGCCCGAAGTGACCGCCCGATACGCCGACATCGCTCTCGCTCTCGAGGACGCCCGCGACGTCGAAGCCGCGCCCATCGTCGCGAACATCGAGCACCAGCTCGTTGCCCTCCACGACGAGTCGAACACTGTGCTCGCTCGCCTCCGCATGTCGCGTGGCGTTCGCGAGCGCCTCCTGCAGAATGCGGTAGATCGCAATCTTGAGCGACACCGACACCTCGGGAATATTCTCCCCTAGCTCGAGATCTACGGCATTCCCCGTAATCGATTCGTGCTGCACGATCAGTCCCTCTATGATCGCTCCCACCGGACGACGCTCGAACTCCGGCGGCCGAAAGGCACCGATGAAACTTCGGATCTCGCCGAGAGCGCGCTCGAGCGCAGCGGCGATTCGTCGTAGTCCAATGGACGCCTCACCCGCTTGCAGCTCCGGCCGGATGCGCAGCAGGTGCACCTGCGACAGGGCGCTGAAGATGTCCTGCACCGGCCCGTCGTGAATGTCGAGTACCACCTGCTGCAAGTCGCGCTCGGCCGCCTGTAGCAGACCATGCGCCGCCGTCCGGTCCGAGCTCGCGGTGCCGGGCGGCGCGCGCCTCGAAGTCGTGCGCGAATGAAGCCGGGTGTTCCGACCTCTCAACGCGTTCCTGCGCTGGTGGCGTGCGACGCGCTCGCGACTGCGGAGGCCAGCTCACCGTACGCACCCTCCGTCAGCTCTTTGAACGGCATCGCACGGTAGGTGATCTTCCCGTCGGGTGACAGCACGAAGGCGACGCGATTGTCCATGTGGTACTTCGACATGAAGACGCCGTACGTGCGACCGATCTCTCCGCTCGAGTCGCTCACGAACACCATCGGAAAGTTTGCGTCGCGCGCCCACGACTGCTGTGTCGTGTCGGCGTCCGCGCTGATCGAGACGACGACGATTCCCTTGCCGCCGGCGAAGAGCTTCTCGTAGCGATCGCGATACGCCTCCATCTGCACAGTGCATCCCTGCGTGCGTGACTTCGGGAAGAAGGCGAGCACCACCGTCTTGCCCTTGAGGTCGGAGAGGTGCAGCTGGTCCTTGAGGAGACCGTAGCGCGTGGAGGCAGGTCCGCTGAAGTCGGGCGCCTGCTGGCCGACCTTCGGCACGCGCGAGCTATCGGGAGCCTGTGCGGCGGCGAGAGCGGGTACAATAGCCAATGCAGCGGCTGCGACGAGAGCTCGCCGCGCAAACATGGAATGACGCATAGAGGCTCCGGAGGGGGTACGTCGCAAGATGAGAACACGGCAGAACCGGCGCAACGGCCCCGGGGTGGGGGTACGGGCCTTAGAAGCGGAAAGCCACCTTGATGCTCTCGGCGCCGCGCTTGTTTCTCGCCACGTCGAGCGCGCGCCGGTATTCGCCGAGCGCGAAGGTGTGCGTGAGGAGCTCGGCTACCGGCGCGCGTCCGCTGGCAATGAGTGCCGCGCTCTCCGCAAAGGCGCCCCGCTCCGCGCCGCCGTGCGCCGGCGAGCCATAGCAGAGCGAGCCGCGCACCGTGAGCTCCTTGAGCCAGAGCGGCGTCCAATCCAGCCCGTTCATCGTACTCGAGTTGCCGAGAAGCACGATCGTGCCACCGGCGCGGGTTACGCGCATGGAGTCGTCCATGCCGCGGGTGCCGCCGATGCACACGAAGGTTCGGTCGAAGCCGCCCACCCCCACCGGTTTGCCTATGATCGGTTTCAGCAGCCGCGTTCCCCCGGCTTCCGCGAGCGCGGCCGTGTAGTCACCGCGCGCGGGCACTACCACCGCGGCGCCGAGCCGCGCGGCGTGCGCGCTCTGCGCATGGTAGCGCGCAAGAGCGGTGACGCGCGCGGCCGGCGCGAGTGCGCGAATCGCGGCGATAGTGAGCAGTCCGATCGAGCCCGCGCCGATCACGAGCACTCGCTCGCCGGCGGCCGGGAGATTCTCGCGCACCGCATGCACCGAGCACGCGAACGGCTCCACGAGCACTGCGGCCTCATCGCTCATTCCCGTGGGAATTGGAACGACCTGTGATTCGTGCGCTACGAACTCCTCGCCCCAGCTGCCGCCAAGCCCTCGGGTGGTGCCGATGAGCATCCCCGGCGCAATGTCCCCATCCGTGAAGTGCGCGCAGCGCGAGTGGTGCCCCTGCTCGCACGGCTCACATCGAGGCACGATGCCCCGCGGCTCGCAGCAGAGCAGGGGATTCGCGGTCACGCGCTCGCCCACCTTTACCTCAGTGACTTCGCTTCCGATCGCGATCACTTCGCCCACGTTCTCGTGGCCCAGCACGAACGGGAACGATGAAAATGGCGACGTTGACGGGCTCGCGCCGAGCGAGATCACGTTGAGATCGCTGCCGCAGATGCCGCCGAGTATCGTCCGGATGCGCACCCAATGCTCGGTGGGAAGCGCAGGGCGATCGATGTCGCCGAAGCGCGTGCACGCGAGCGCACCGGTGTGAAAACGCTTCGAGATCTTTCCAGCCGCGAGTGTGGCGATGTACGTCGGAATCGGCGCCGCGAAGCGGATTGCCTTCACGCCGTCACGCTGAATGGCGTGGCCACGCGCAGCGCGCGCGGAACGCAGGCGACCTCGATCGTCGACGACACCGCGCGATTGTACTCGCCGTCCGTCTCGTAGGCCGGAGGAGCCGAGAAGGTCAGCGTAAAGCTCGACGCTTGCTCCGAGAGTACCAGCGAGTTGCGCACGTGCTTGCCGCTCGGCGCCGCCGCCAGCATCGAGATGCGAGTGAGCGGCGAAGCGTCGAGAATCGATATCGCATCGAGCATTCCATCATCAATGCGCGCGTCGGGCGCGATCTTGAACATCCCACCGAAGTTCTTGCCGTTCGCGATGATGAGCATGAGGTGCGCGCGGGCACCTCGTGCGACGGCGGCGGTCGTGATGTCGATCGTGAGCCCGCGAAAGCGGAATAGCTGGCGAAGCGCGGCGCCGAGGTAGAGGAGATCGCCCGTGAGCATCGGAATGTTCTCGAGGTCGTCGAGAACCGCGATGTCGAAGCCGAAGCCGGTGACGTTGAGGAAATACCGGTTCTCGATGCGCCCCACGTCGACGAGCTTGTCGGGGCCCTCGACGGCGAGACGCGCGGTCTCGGCGAGGTCTCTCGCCGGAGCGCCGACGGTCTTCGCGAAGTCGTTTCCGGTGCCGGCGGCCAGCAGCGCGAGGCGGCAAGCGGAGCCCGCCTCGAGAATTGCGTTGGCCGCGTTGCTCCACGTTCCATCGCCGCCGCACGCGACGATCGTCGTCGCGCCGTCCCGCAAGGCGAGCGCCGCGAGGCGTTTTTCGTCGCCCGGGCGCTCGGTGAGCCGCACATCGGTCACGCCGACTGCTGCGAAGGTCTTACGAATGTCGGGGAGTAAACGCGAACCCCGCCCCCTTCCGGAGGCGGGGTTCACGATCACCGTTACGCGGTCGGTCATCGACGCGCGTAGGAGGCCAGCGTCTGCAGCGGGTGGAAAGT
>JANWLO010000151.1 GCA_025450815.1 Gemmatimonadaceae bacterium | reverse complement strand
GCTTCAGGAAGCCGTGGATGCGCTGTTCGATAACGGCCGCCGTGGCCGTGTTCTGCGTGGCGCCAACAACCGTCCGCTGAAGTCGCTCTCCGATACCCTGAAGGGCAAGCAAGGCCGCTTCCGCCAGAATCTTCTTGGTAAGCGTGTCGATTACTCGGGCCGTTCGGTTATCGTCGTCGGACCGGAGCTCAAGTTGCACCAGTGCGGGCTTCCCAAAGCGATGGCGCTCGAGCTGTTCAAGCCATTCATCATCCACAAGCTCGTGGACAAGGGAATCGCCGAGACGGTGAAGCGCGCCAAGAAGATCGTGGAGCGCGAGAGTCCGGAAGTGTTCGAGATTCTCGAGGAGATCATCAAGGATCATCCGGTGATGCTCAACCGCGCGCCGACGCTCCATCGCCTGGGCATCCAGGCGTTCGAGCCCGTGCTCGTGGAGGGCAAGGCCATTCGTATTCATCCGCTCGTCTGCGCGGCGTTCAACGCCGACTTCGACGGCGATCAGATGGCGGTGCACGTGCCGCTGTCGTTCGAGGCGCAGCTCGAGTGCCGTCTGCTCATGCTGTCGTCGAACAACATTCTCAAGCCGTCGGACGGGCGTCCGGTTGCGGAGCCGAGCCAGGACATCGTGCTGGGCTGCTACTTCCTCACCAAGGCACCGGCCGATTTCGAGGCGAAGGTGAAGAACGCGCCGCGATTCTCCACGGTGGCGGAGGCGGAGGTCGCGCTTGCGCTCAACCGCGCGACGTTCCACACGCCGGTGCGATACCTGGTGGATGACGCGCACGGCAAGCGGTGGGAGAACACGACCGTGGGACGCGTGGTGTTCAACAGCATCGTGCCGCCCGCGCTCGGCTACCAGAACCGCGAGATGAAGAAGAAAGTGTTGGGCGAGCTCGTGTTCGAAGCGTATCGCCAGGAAGGACTCGCGAGCACGGTGCAGTTCCTCGACCGGCTCAAGGAGTTTGGCTTCCGCTTCGCGACGATGGGCGGCGTGTCGATCGGAATCGAGGATCTCGAGATTCCGACGGAGAAGGAGACGCTGCTCGAGGAGGCGGAGGAGCGCGTCGAGCGGTTCCAGCGCGCGTACAACACCGGCAACATCACGAACGGCGAGCGCTACAACAAGGTGATCGACACCTGGACACACGCCAACAACGATGTCGCCGATGCGATGGTGAAGGCGATGCGGGAGTCGAAGAGCGGCTTCAACCCCGTCTTCATGATGTTCGATTCGGGCTCGCGAGGCAGCCGCGATCAGATCCGCCAGCTGGCGGGAATGCGCGGACTGATGGCGAAGCCGCAGAAGAAGCTGACCGGTGGAATCGGCGAGATCATCGAAAGCCCGATCAAGTCGAATTTCCGTGAAGGATTGTCGGTGCTCGAGTACTTCATCTCGACGCACGGTGCGCGAAAGGGACTGGCGGATACGGCGCTCAAGACGGCCGACGCCGGATATCTGACGCGCCGCCTGGTGGACGTCGCGCAGGATGTGACGATCACCGAGGAGGATTGCGGCACGATTCTCGGACTCGAGGTCGGCGCGCTCAAGGAAGGGGAAGATGTGATCGAGCCCCTGTCGGAGCGCATCGTCGGCAACGTGGCCGCGGAGGATGTCGAGGATCCGCACGAGGTGGACGAGTCGGGACGCCGCACGCTGTTGGTGGAGGCGGGCGAGCTGATCGACGAGGAGACGTCGCGCGCGATCGAGGACAGTGGCATCGAGACGGTGCGCATTCGCTCCGTGCTCACGTGTGAGGCGAAGCGCGGGCTCTGCCAGATGTGCTACGGCAGAAATCTCGCGACGATGGCGATGGTCGATCTCGGCGAGGCGGTTGGCATCATCGCCGCGCAGTCGATCGGTGAGCCGGGTACGCAGCTCACGCTTCGGACGTTCCACATCGGTGGCACCGCGGCGCGAATCGCGGAGCAGACGGCGCGGAAGTCGAAGACGGCGGGAACGGTCGAGTATGGCGAGCGGCTGGTGTTCGTAACCAACCCCGAGGGACAGCGCATCGTCACCTCGTACGAGGGAGACATCACCATTCGGGCGAGCACTGACGAAAACGCGGCGATCGTGTCGCGCTTCCAGGTACCGCTCGGCGCCTTCCTCATGGTGCAGGATCGCGCGGAGATCAAGAAGGACGGCGTGGTGTTCACGTGGGATCCGTACACGACACCGATTATCGCCGACGTCGAGGGCACGATTCGGTTCGTCGATCTCGTCGAGGAGGAGTCGCTGAGTGAGGAGCTCGATGAGCTCACCGGTCTGCGGCAGCGCGTCGTGATCGAGGATCGAGAGAAGAAGCTCCACCCGCACATCGAGATCGTGCAGGAGAAGGGCGGGAAGGAGAAGCGGTTGCGCGACTTCGTGGTGCCGGTGGGCGCGCAGCTGATCGTGCAGGATGGCTCGCGCGTGAGTGCGGGAACCATTCTCGCCAAGATTGGGCGCGAGGCGTACAAGACGCGCGACATCACGGGCGGTCTGCCGCGGGTCGCGGAGCTGTTCGAGGCTCGCCGTCCGAAGGACCCGGCAACGATCTCGGAGATCGACGGTGTGGTGCGGTTCGGCGAGATCAAGCGCGGCAAGCGCGAGATCTTCGTGCAGCCGCTGATGGAGACGGACGACGGTGTGTTCGCCGTCGACGAGAAGCAGCCGGCGCAGCTGTACGAGGTGCCGGCGGGCAAGCACTTGCGCGTGCACGAGGGAGACCGAGTGCGCGCTGGAGATCGTCTGTCCGAGGGACCGGTGAATCCGCACGACATTCTGCGGATCAAGGGACCGAGGGCGGTGCAGGAATATCTGTTGAACGAAGTGCAGGAGGTCTATCGCCTGCAGGGCGTGAAGATCAACGACAAGCACATTGGCGTGATCGTGCGTCAGATGCTGCAGAAGGTGCGGGTTCTGGAGCCTGGGGAGACCCAGATGCTCGAGGGCGAGCACGTGGACAAGGCGATCTTCCGGGATACGAACGAGCGCTCGAAGCAGGGCGACGAGAGTCCGGCAACGTCGGAGCCGTTGCTGCTCGGGATCACGAAGGCGAGTCTCACGACGCAGTCGTTCATTTCGGCGGCGAGCTTCCAGGAGACGACGCGCGTGCTCACCGACGCGGCGATCCGCGGTGCGAAGGATGATCTGCTCGGCTTGAAGGAGAACATCATCATCGGTCACCTCATTCCGGCGGGTACCGGGCTGTATCGGTACCAGGAAGTGGACATCGAGGGAATCGACATTCCCGTGGCGCCGGAACCCGTTGTGGAGCCGCTGCCGGAGGCGTCGTTCGCGGCGCTGCTCACGGGTGGGGTGGGGAATCTCGCGGGCGGCGGCGCATTGCCGTTCGGCGACGACGAGGACGTAGGACTTTAGAGCGTTCGGTGACCGGCGAAAGCTCCGCCGGTCGCCGGCGCGCTCGTACCGTGCTTGACTCACGCGGCGGGCCCGTCTAATTTTGGGGGCTGTCCGTCTATCTTCGCGTATTACCTAAGGTTATGCCGACTATCAACCAGCTCGTCCGGCGCAGTCGCCAGGACGTTGAAAAGAAGGAGAAGGCGCCTGCGCTCAAGGGGAATCCCCAGAAGCGCGGCGTTTGCACGCGAGTGTACACCACCACGCCCAAGAAGCCGAATTCCGCGCTCCGCAAGGTTGCGCGTGTTCGTCTGACGAACGGCTTCGAGGTGACGGCGTACATTCCGGGCGAGGGGCATAACTTGCAGGAGCACTCGATCGTGCTGATTCGCGGCGGTCGTGTGAAGGATCTCCCGGGCGTTCGTTACCACATCGTGCGCGGCACGTTGGACGCCTCGGGCGTGAACGGCCGCAACCAGAGCCGGTCCAAGTACGGCACCAAGAAGCCGAAGGCCGGCGCAGCAGGAGGTAAGAAGTGAGCCGTCGCTCTAAAGCGGTGAAGCGTACGATTCTTCCCGACGCCCGCTACGATAGCCAGACCGTTTCGAAGTTCATCAATACGCTTATGCTCGAGGGCAAGAAGTCCACGGCCGAGGGAATTTTCTACGGCGCGATGGATCTCGTCGAGTCACGCACGGGGCAGCCGGGCGTGAACGTGTTCAAGGCTGCGCTGCAGAACATCAAGCCTGTGGTCGAGGTGAAGAGTCGCCGAGTGGGTGGCGCGACTTACCAGGTGCCGGTTGAGGTTCGTCCCGAGCGTCGGACGGCGTTGGGGATGCGGTGGCTCATGCAGTATTCGCGTGAGCGCAGCGAGAAGAGCATGGCGGAGAAGCTGGCGGCTGAGGTGATTGCGGCGTCGAAGGGGGAAGGGAATAGCGTGAAGAAGAAGGACGATACGCACCGCATGGCGGATGCGAACAAGGCGTTTGCGCACTATCGGTGGTAGGTAGCGCGCAGGGCCTGACGCGATTCCAACCCCGCCTGGAGCTTTGACTCTGGGCGGGGTTTTTGTTTTTTTCGGACGAACCACAGGCCTGCCAATGTTCGAGCACGATCACGACGAACTAGAGCAGATCATGCGCGAGTTGGAGCGGATCTTCGGCGACAACTCCAATGCCTTCGAGAAGTTCGTCCTGCTTCCGCTCGGAAGCTCAACGGAATGTCTGGATTTTCTGCGTGCCGTGCCATCGGGCGTGAGCGCGGAGGAGCTGCTTCGCCTCGCGTTGGGGTATCGCCGCGCGCACGGGCATCCAATCCGTGATCGCGTCGAGGAAACGGACGCGGAGCGTTCGGAGAACGGCCGGCTTCTCGCGCTGCTCGAGCGCGATGTGGTGACCACCATCGGTGAGGAGTTTCGCCATTGGGTAGGCGACAGCGCCGAGACTGCGCGGGAGTACATGGACGCCGCTAGGCTCGTCCAGAAAGTCGTCGATGACACGCAGCAGGCGTTCATGGATTGCTTCGTAGACGTGACATGGCCGTCGTGTCCGCGGCATCCGAACCATCCGCACAGGTATCACGACGACGCCTGGTATTGCGACCGCGACCACGAAGCGCTCACGAAGCTCGGCGCGCTGGACTCGATCGGCGCGGGTGCGACCGGGCGCGAGGCTCGGCGCACCCGGGACGCGGAGCCACGCCAGGTGAAGCGGCGGCGGAAGCCGAAGGAGTAGCGACAAACCGGAGTTGCGGCGCCCGGTGCCAAGGAGCACCTTGGCACCGACATGACCACTATTCCTACGAACCGGCCGGTCAATGTCCACGATGCATCGGAGGCCCACTGAGCATCGCACTGTCTGTTGCGCGCGTCCTGCTGCGTCCACTGCGCCCCGTGTACCGGCTGCTCCTGCGCACGATTTCAGTGCCCGACCCGTGGGAGCGCCTCGAGCTCGAGTCGCCGCTCACGTCCTACGGCAGCGGCGCGCGCCTCGATTTCTGGAAATACCTGGAAGGGGACAGCACAGTCACGGTCACCTCGCTCGACGACGTTTGCGCGTGGCTCCTGGGCTGCACGTACGTAGGCGATGAGGCGCTCTTCCATGAACCTGACTTCTGGCAGCATCCGAACACGTTCGAGCGCCTGCGCGCGGGTGATTGCGAGGACTTCGCGATCTGGGCGTGGCGCAAGCTCGTGGAGCTCGGCTACGATGCCGATCTCGTCGCCGGATACTGCCTGAAGAATGGAGCCCTCGCCGGACGTCACGTCTGGGTTCTCCTGCGGGAGAATGCAGGAGTGAGTCTCTTCGAGCCGGTGGCGAGAGCCCGCGACCACATGCTGCACCCGCTGAGTGAGGTTCGCGATCGGTATCTCCCCGAGTTCGGCGTCGACCGGCACGCGAAGCGGTTCACGTTCGACGGTGCGCTGCTCGCGCAGAAAATGATCCTGGCGAACGAACGAGAAGCAAGAGAACAGGCGGTGGGGGCGCCGTGAGGGCGAGCTCGCGCATTGGTGTGATCTCAGCGCTCGTCGCGGTCTGCGCCCACAGGGGGATGCCCTATAACCTCCAGAGACTCACACGAGTGCCACAATGGTCCCCACGTTGGCTCGATCCGCCGCCGCGCAGTGGATCCTCTGCGCCCTACTCGTCGTGATGCTCAGCGGCTGGTTCACCATCCGCCGCGTATCGTCGCGCGAGCGGCAGCGGAGGCGCGAGACGTCCCCCAGTCGCGATGGCCGCTCGACAGAGCGATGATCGCCACGAACGATGTGATCCAGCCATGTCGAATCTTCCTCACTGGCGAGCGAGTGACTCGCTGGGTATCTACGTGCGCGAAATCGCAGCCGCTGTTTCTCACTCACCGGGCGGAGTCGAGATGTCGCTAACCGTTGGCGCAATCGCGCGCGCACTTGCATTCGCCGTGATCTTTGGGGGCATGTTCGTATTCCGCATGCGCAGAGATCGTAACATCGGAGTGATCAGTGCCGCCGATTACGATCGCCAGCTGCCTTTGCTCGTCACCGGAATGGCGGCATTTGGCATCGTCTTCGGCATCGCCGAAGTTGGGGCGTCGGAAATCGTCTTCGTGTGGACGGCGGGGGTCAGCGTCGCCGCTATCATTGCAGTATGGATCAAGGTACGACGTCGGGGAAATCCCACTGAGCCGCCTCGCTGAGCGCCACCGCACCGATAGCTATGGTCGCCCCTCTCAATGCTCAGCGCTCAACCTCGCCACCCGCTGCTTCGTATCCGCCACGATCGGCTGCAGCTCCGGATCCGCCGTCTTCCACAGATCCAGTAGCTTCTCATAGTCCGCGCGCGCCGTCGCGCGATCCCCCTTCGCCTCATACAGCTCGCCCAATCGCTGATACGTGGCGGCGAGATGATCGACATCCTCGCGCATGCGGAAGCCGTCCGCACCCTTGAGGTACTCCTCGTAGTACGCGCGTGCGGAATCCGGTTGGTTCAACTTCGCAAATGTCGCCGCGATCTCGAACGTGCCGCACAACGTGCATAGGTTGTTCACGCGCGTCTCCTGAAAATCCCTGAGTGCTTCCTCATTGCGTCCCTCGGCCATCGCGATGTTACCGAGCGCT
>JANWLO010000150.1 GCA_025450815.1 Gemmatimonadaceae bacterium | reverse complement strand
GTGCGCGAGAGCTCGGCAATCGGAATGCGCGCCGCACACCCGCAGGGACACGCATCGTCACGCCGTCTCGAGAATGCGATGCACGGCGAGCGCATATCGCTTCCACGTCGCAGCCTGAGCGCGCAGCAGTGCGCGGCCGCGCGAGGTGAGGGAGTAGTACCTGGCGCGGCGATTGTTGTCCGACAGCCCCCACTCCGACGTGATCGATCCACTGTCCTCGAGTCGGTGGAGTGCCTTGTAGAGCGCAGCGTCGACGATCACGAGCTCGCCGCCGCCGCGTTTCTCGATCCATTCGGCAATGGCATATCCGTGCATCGCATCCCAGGACAGCGTCTTGAGAATGAGCACATCGAGCGTGCCGTGAAGGAGGTCGCTGGCGTCACGTGGCATGGCGCTTCCAATAACGAGGTTAGGGAGACGATAGTTTCAGGAAGGCCACCCTGTCAAGCGCCTCGTCGCGTACGAGATATATTCCCCGGGTAAGGCAGAGATCAGAACCCCGAGAGTACGAGGGACTACAGATGTGCAGGAACATCAGAACGCTCGCGAACTTCGACCCGCCCGCCACGGACGATGAAATTCGCGCGTCCGCGCTTCAGTTCGTGCGCAAGCTCAGCGGAAACGCGAGACCATCGCACATCAATGAGGCCGTGTTCGACCGAGCCGTTGACGAGGTGACGGCGGCGGCGCACAAGCTCGTTCACTCATTGCACACCAACGCGCCGCCAAGAAATCGCGCCGTCGAAATGCAGAAGGCGCGAGAGAGGACGCGAGAGCGATTCGGTTGAAATGAAGGCCCGCTACATCGGACTTGGCTTGATTGCGGTCGTGACATCGAGTGCCTCGGCACAGGCAAGGAAAGATCAGCTGCGCACGGACTGGGCGAATCTGGCCAGGTATCGCGACGTTCCCGTCGAGACTCGAGTTGAAGAGGCGGGCGGGATCCTTCAGCGACGCGCCGTTTGCGGAGGTCAGCTTCACGACCCGCTTGTACGTCTCACCCGTGCAGATGATGCCGTCGTGCGACCACACGGGAGTGCCCATCCACTTCCATTCCTCCACGACGACCGGGTCCGCTGCCCTGATGAGCGCGCGCATCCTGCCGAGGGTTTTCCCGCGCCAGTCCCCGAGCTCCGAGATTCGATTCGAGATGAGCTCCGATGCCGATTCTCCCTGGCTCGCGCCCGACTTTTTCACGTGATCAGCCCCATCGGTCGAGGTTGACGATCTGTACCAGATTGCCACAACCGTCCCTCAACATCGCAATCGTCGAGCCGGTGACCTTCGTCGGTGGCATGGTGAACTCCGCCCCCAGCGGCTTCATGCGGTCGTACTCCTTCTGCACGTCGTCGACGTAGAACCTGGCGGCCGGCTTCCCCTGCTCGAACATCGCCTGCTGGTAAGTGCGAGCGGCCGGATCGTCGTTGAGCGCCAGCTGCAGCTCGGTGCCATTCGGCTCTTCGGCCGAGGCCACGGTCAGCCACCTGTACGGACCTTGAGAGAAGTCCGATTTCTTCACGAAGCCGGCGACTTGCGTATAGAAGCGCAGCGCCTTCTCCTGGTCGTTCACGTAAATGCTAGTGACTTTTATCTTCACGGCGATACTCTCCTCTCACATTGTTGAAGGTGGGCTCACAGCCTCAATGCCGAACTGTTTCGAGTACTCCGCATTGAGGCGCTTCCACTCGAACTTCATCGCAGCGCCGGCGACAATACGCCCGATAGGGTGATCGCCCAGGAACCGGTCGAGCACGTCGAAGCAGATGTGCCAGCCAGCCGCGCCCATCGCCACGTATCGGCGATCGATGCCGTGCCAGAGAGTGAGGCGCGTGCCGTTGGGCATGGGCTCCAGCTCCCACCGCATGTCATTCCCGCCCCAGCTGTACTCGAGCAACCGCGGCGCCTCGGCCCGCGTGACGATCGTCTCCGAGACATGCGGAGTGGGCGTAGCCACGGTCGAGAGCTTCACTGGTCCGGTGGCGTCGAGATTGCGATCGGCGTCGAACGGAGCCCACTCGCGGAGCTGCGCCGGATCGGTGAGGGCCTGCCACACTTTCGCTGTTGGATGACGTAGCTCTCGCACCAGCACGAGCGTCCACATGTCCCCGTCCTTTCGGACGGTCGCGCCGGCTGCGGCGCCCGGTCTGTACCTCTCGCGGCCGCTCATCTCTTTTTTTCTTTCTTGCTCTTGCGACGCACCCGTTTCGTTCGATCGAGATGGTGTTCGAGAGCATCGACGTGGGCGGACCAGAAGCGACGGAACGGCTCCAGCCAGGCGTCGACCTCGATGAGCGGTTCGGCACGGAGGCTGTAGACGCGGCGTTGCGCGTCCACACGCGACTCAACGAAGCCGGCCTCCCGGAGCACCCTGAGGTGCTTGGACACGGAGGGCTGCGGCATCCGGAGTTGGCGCTCGATCTCGTTGACGGACCGCTCCGAGGACGCGAGGAGGCTCAGGATGGCGCGACGGTTGGGCTCCGCGATGATGCCGAAAGTAGATTCCATGGTGAATATATACCTAATGAGGTATATGCTTGTCAAGCCATGCGTGCGCAGGAAGCGGCCTCCGGCGTGGCCGCCAAGCCCAGCACCGTCGGTTGGCGCCTTCGCGACACCCCCGACGATCGGCTTGCGACGTATGACGCGGTCGTCGGCTGGGCGCAAGCGGCCGACGTGCTCGGCCCTTCGCAGGCGAAGCGTCTTTTGCGAATCGCATCGCAGCATCCCCGCGAGGCCCGGACGCCGGTCCATGACAACCGGCCTTCACACAGCGCCTCGAGCCGCGCGGAGTGAATCGCCGAAATAACCTGGGACGACGACGGCCGCGATCTCGACCGGCCATTGAGCCGCTGGGCGAAGGGTCCTGAGCCCGCCTCGCGCCCTCCCCGCCCGCACGCACCAATTCTTCGAGGCAAAATGCGCTCGAAACGTGCACAACGGTGGCCACGAAAAAAACGGCTGATCACCGTTGGTGATCCGCCGTATGTAATTCGTTCAAACAAAACAATTTCCAAAGAGCGGGCGACCGGGCTCGAACCGGCGACGTCCAGCTTGGGAAGCTGGCATTCTACCAACTGAATTACGCCCGCGTGCTCGTGAAGATTTAGCGGGCGCCGTTAGCGGCGTCAACCAGCCCGCATCCCTCCTACGGCGACTTCGCGAAGACGAACGTCAGGTTCCCGTCCACGAAAGTGAGGGTCGAGGAGGTAACAGTCGCCACGACATCGCCGTTGTTCGTCGCATTGTGAATCGTCACCGTGCTGCCGCTCTGCACATACGTCCCGTTTGATCCCGAGGTATCCGATACCGCGCTGTCCGCTGGCGTGGTACGACTGTGGAAGAGAAGCTTGTAGGTCATATCCTGATTCAACGCCAGCGTTCCGTCCAGAAACTCGATCGTGATCGTTGACGTATGCACCACCGTATCTGGCGGCGCCTTGCCATCGATCGACTGCAGCGCCCAGTCGCCCACGACGTCCGGAGGCGAGTTGGAGATCGTTACATCGCTAGAGCCAGAGATGCTGCCGTTCGTCGCCGTTACGGTAAAGCCGCCAGTGGTGCTGCCGGCCGTGAACAAGCCATTGGCGTCGATCGTACCGCCATTATTCGACACCGTCCACGTCGGGTTGATCGCGAGGACATTCCCGCCCGCATCCTTTCCGGTAGCCGTGAACTGCTGCGTGGTGCCCGGAGACATCGTAACGGGACTTGGCGCTATCGTGATGGAAGTCAGCGTGCGCGGCGCGGTGGTATTGTCGCCGCCGCACGCTACCATCACGGCAAGTGCGGCCGCCAGCGCCAGCCTTGTGACCAGTGGTGACCGTTGCGCGATAGCTCTCGAGTGACGCACGTCGTACCTCCCTATCGATCGATGTCGTGAATTCTCTTCCGACCGATCGCTAGCACGATCCGCGCCGCCGCGCGGCCGGGGCCGCTACGACGGGCGCTGGCTCGAGGCCGCGGCCACGCTTTCGGCGGGCACCCCCGCCCCCACGCCTATTGTACCCCTCGGAAGCGTCAGCACGAACGTCGTTCCTACCCCGAGCTCGCTCTCCGCCATGAGATCGCCGGACATGCTGCGCGCAAGATCGCGCGAAATCGCGAGTCCGAGCCCCACTCCCTGCTGACTCGATCCGGTGAGATGCCGGTCGATTTGCACGAACGGCTCGAAGATCTCCTCGAGCTTTTCGCTCGCGATACCGCGCCCGGAGTCGCGCACGCGCAGCGAGACCGTCGCGCGATGGTCGGCTTCCGCGTCGGAGAGAGCGTCGCACTCCACGGAGACGCGGCCACCAGAGTTGGTAAACTTGCAGGCGTTCGAAAGAAGGTTGAGCAGGATCTGCTGAAGCTTTTCACTGTCTGCGCGCACGCGCAGTGACGCGTCGCAACGCGGATAGACGTACTTGATCCCCTTCGCGCCGAATTGCGGTGTAACCAGGGCCTCGACATTCTCGAGTACGCTCGCGAGCGAAACATCGCGAATGCGCAGATCGAGCTGGCCGCTCTCTATCTTCGCGAGATTGAGGATGTCGTTGATCAGCGAGAGCAGGTGCTGGCCGCTCTTTTTGATTCGCCGCAGATCGTCTTTCTGGGCTTCAACGAGCGGCCCGCGAATCTCCATCGCGAGCAGATCCACGTAGCCGCCGATCGCATTCAGTGGCGTGCGAAGCTCGTGCGACATCGTCGTGAGAAAGAGCGACTTCGCCTGGCTGGCATCCTCCGCGCGCGCCGTTGCCTCCTCCGCGCGCACGCGCGCCTCCTCCGCCACGGAGCTCTGCAGCTGCAGTTCTTCCACCGACGCCACCAGCTCCTCGGCCTGCATCTCGAGCTCGCTGGCCTGCTCTTCCAGCTGAATCTGCTGCGATTCGAGCTCGACAGTCTGTTCCTGAAGCTGATGGTTCTGAAGCTCGAGCTCCAGCGTCTGCTCGCCAAGCAGTTTGTTCGCGTCGTTGAGCTCGGAGTTTTGGGCGAGCAGCATCCGAGCAGCGACGGCCTGTCCGTCCGCATAGCGCGTGAGCATCATGTTGAGCAGCAGCGCCAGCAGCACGGCTCCGCTCGTGCCCGCGACGTCCGTCACCGTGACCACGCGATAGTGCTTGTCGGACGCCGCAATGCGCTCCGCGAGCAGCGCATCCTGATGCGCCGACAGTTGGCCGAGTACGCCACGAATGTCGTCCATCGCCACCTTGCCGCGATTCGTCAACACCTCCGCACGCGCGGAGTCCGGACCGCCCGAGCGCGCGAGAGCGACCGTGACGGCGAGCTCGGACAGCTTCGCGTCAATACGCTTGGAAAGAGAGTCGAGCTGACGCTTGTGCACCGAATCGGCGCCGGCAAGGCGGCGCAGCGCCGAGGTATCAGCCGTGATCGCGAGCAGTGCTTCGTGATACGGCGCGAGGTAGTCCTCGTCGTGCGTGATCAGGTACCCGCGTTGGCCGGTCTCGGCGTTCGTGATGTCCTGCAGCGTCGCCTGCGCCGCTTCGATCATTCGGTGGCTGCTTCGAATCGCGTCGCGCGCCTCGTGCGAATTGGAAATGCCGTCGAATATCAGCACCCCGAGGAGCAACACGATCGCCGCAATCCCGCCGGTCGCCGCAACGCGCTGCAGCGTATTCATCCGGACGCCCGCGGGCAGCTGCTCGCGGACGTCGCCGGCGGCTCTCCGGTCGGACGGTCCCGCCCGCAGCTTGCTCACTCCGCCACCGCATTGGCATACGGAACGCGAAAATCGACGTACGAGATGGTTCGCATCGCGTCCGAGGCGCCCGGCGGCGGGCAGGACATCGCGCGGAATTTTACCCGAAGCACCGCTCCTCCGCAACGAAGCGAGTCATACGCAAGCAGGATTCGCGCGTCGCGTGGCCGCGGGTGCAAGCTTCATCATCGCCGCAGCATCAATTGCTCACTCAACTCCAGAAACTAAATGATCACGCCGGCCCCGATCACGCTCGAGGGACATGGGGTGCGTCTCGAGCCGCTATCATCCGCTCACGGTGATGAGCTCGCTGCTGCAGCCACTGACGGACGGCTCTGGGAGCTCTGGTTCACGACCATTCCCGACCCCGAGGGTGTGGCAAACTACATCGCCACTGCACTAGACGGTTTGCAGGCCGGCCACATGCTTCCGTGGGCGGTGCGGGAGCTCACGACGAATAGCATCGTCGGGAGCACGCGCTATCACGACATCGTGGCGGAAATCGATCGCGCGGAGATCGGCTACACGTGGTACGCCGCACGCTGGCAGCGCAGCCACGTCAACACCGCATGCAAGCTGCTGTTGCTGACACACGGTTTCGAGACGCTCGGCTGCGCAGTGATCGGGCTGCGAACCGACAGCTTCAATTTCGCGTCGCAGCGCGCCATCGAGGCGCTCGGCGCGCACAGGGATGGAGTAATTCGTCATCATCGCGCAAGGAGCGACGGCAGTGTGAGGGACTCGGTGATGTACAGCATCCTCGCGAGCGAGTGGCCGGACGTGAAGAAGCATCTGGCCGGTCGACTGGCGCGCGGGTAAACGGCGTGATGCAAGAGAGTCTGGAACACGAAAAACGCCCCGGAAACTCCGGAGCGTTGATGACCAAGTCGTTGAATAAGAGCCAGCTCCGAGGATCGAACTCGGGACCGCTCGATTACGAATCGAGTGCTCTACCGCTGAGCTAAGCTGGCGACCATCAATTACATGCCCTGACGCGGACTCGAACCGCGACGCCTTGCGGCACCACCCCCTCAAGATGGCGTGTCTACCAATTTCACCACCAGGGC
>JANWLO010000149.1 GCA_025450815.1 Gemmatimonadaceae bacterium | reverse complement strand
GTCGTCGCCAACGCGCGCCGCGAGCTCCGCCCGCAACGCCAGCACTCCGCCCATCGCCGTGCGGCCGTACCTCTCCGGCAGCTGCGCCGAGTGGTAGATATCGTAGGCGCGGCGAAGCAGCGAGTCGGCGATCGCGCCATGACCGAGCATTCCGTGCGCGGCACCGAGCGCGCTCAGCACGATCGCGATCGACGTCGAATCCTCGACACCGTGCAGCTTGTCGAGCCGCGCGATCTCCTGCTCGAAAAGCGGAACCGCCTCCTCGTTTCGCCCCTGTCGCCGAAGCACCTCGCCAAGCAGCATTATCGCCGAGTTGCCGAAGGTGGGCGGATGCGCCGCCTCCACCGGAAGCAGCTCGCGCAGCACGACCTCCGCCTGATCGTAGCGCTCCTGGTTCATCAGCGCACTCGCGAGCGACTCGGACGACTGAACATCGACCGAGTCCGGAGCGATGCGCGCATGAATCGCCCGCGACTCGGCCGCCGCGGACTCCGCGCCGGAGAACTGCTGGGCCTGCAGCAGGATGTGCGCGAGCGCCTCGAGATGGTTTGCGAGATCGAGCGAATCGCGCCCATACGCGCGCTGGCTTGCCACGGCCTGCCGCAGCAGCGCCTCCGCGTGCTGCCGGTCGCCGTTGCTGAGATAGATCTCGCCGAGTGCGGATTGCATCGTCGCACGGACGTTGGGTCGCGTCTGATATTGCGCCGCGATCATCGGTGCCGCGTTGTCGAGCACTTGCGCGACTGACAACGGCATGCCGGCGGAGTCAGTGGTTTTCGCGAGCAGTGACCAGAGCGTGTGCGTAACGGCGCTAGCCTGATCGCGCTGCGCGGCCGTGCGCGCGGCTTCGCGCTTGATCCTGCCGTTCTGTTCGCGCGCCACCAGCGCGAATGAGGCGAGTCCGATACCGAAGATCACGGCGGCTGCTACGGCTACGCGGTGGCGGCGCACGAACTTGTCCGTGCGATAGAGCCAGCTGTCCGAGCGCGCGCGCACCGGCCGCTTGTCGAGATATCGTCGCACGTCGTCGGCGAGACGGTCGACAGACGGATATCGGCGATCCGGCTCGCGACGGAGCGCCATGAGCGTCACCGTATCGAGATCGCCGCGCAGTGGACGACCGTCCAGCACCATCGCTGACGGCGCCTTCGGCTCCGTTTCCCGAACGATGCGCGCCCAGTCCGCCGGATTCGTACGCGCGAGGTGCAGCGGCCGCTCGCCTGTGAGTAACTCATAGAGCACGACACCCAGCGCGTAGACGTCGGCGGCGGTCGTGACGGACTCGCCGAGTACCTGTTCGGGGCTGGCATACTCCGGAGTGAACGGCTGGAATCCCGTGCGCGTGATGGGCGCCTCGCCCGCCACCGACGGCGCGAGCAGTTTCGCGATTCCGAAGTCGAGCAGCTTCACTGTACCGTTTGCCGTGACCAGAATGTTCGACGGCTTGAGATCGCGATGGACGATCAGATGTCGGTGCGCGTACGCGACCGCGTCCGCAACCTGGAGGAAGAGCGCGAGCTTGTCGGCGATCGTGAGAGCATTCGCGGCGACGTAGCGGTCGAGCGGCACGCCGTCGACGTACTCCATCGCGAACCATGGATGCCCGTCCGCGATCACGCCGCCCTCGAGCAGCCGCGCGATCCCGGGATGCTCGAGCGTCGCCAGTATCTGCCGTTCCTCGGTGAATCGGCGGCGGAGCACGCGATCCTGATCCAGCCCACTCCGCATCACCTTGAGCGCGACCACGTTCACCGCGTCCGCATCCTCGCGTGACGCGAGATAGACTGTGCCCATGCCTCCGCGCGCCAGCACACGATCGATGAGATAAGGACCAATGCGGCCCGGCGGCGGCGGCTCGCGCTCGGCGAAGAGCGGCTGTGCCCACAACACGGCGCCTGCTTCGTCCACTGACTCGATGGTCTCTTCGGACATGAGCAGCCGCTCTACCGCTGCGCGGAGCGCGGCGTCGGATCCGCACGCGCCATCGAGGTAGGCGGCCCACGAGTCCTGCGGGAGCTCCAGCGCGGTGTCGAGAATTGGCTCGATGCGCTCCCAAAGCACGGACACGGTGGCGCGCGTCATTCGTCGTTCGACCCCATCGCTACCGCGAGCCACATTCGCGCTTTCGTCCAGTCGCGCCGCACTGTGCGCGGCGTGAGCTGGAGCGCGAGCGCCGTCTCTTCCTGGCTCATGCCGCCGAAAAAGCGGCAATCGACCACGCGCGCGAGTCGCGGATTTGAGCCGGCGAGCGCGGTGAGCGCTTCGTCGAGCGCAAGCAGCTGCTCGGCGCGATCGTCCGCGGCGACCTCGATGTCGTCGAGCTCCACGCGCATCTGCACGCCGCCGCGCTTCTGCGCCGTTCGCTGGCGCGCGTAGTCGATGAGAACGCGCCGCATCGCCATCGCCGCGATTGCGAGAAACTCCGCGCGCCCCGACACATCGAGGTGGGCAGGCGCAGCAAGTCGGAGATAGGCCTCGTGCACGAGGGCAGTGGTGTTGAGCGTGTGCCCGGGCGCCTCATTGCGCAGCTGCCGGCGCGCGATGCGGCGCAGCTCGTCGTACACCAGAGGCACCATGTTCTCTACGGCCGATCCAGACGCGCCCGGCTCGGTGATTGGCGGAACGTCGGCTTCGTGGTCGGGGGCAGGCACTGCAGGCTGCGGAAGCGAAACCACGGGTCACCACCGGTGCACGGAGGAACGCCGAATATAGCGTACAAAGACACGAAAGCGACCGTCACTTGGCGATCGCTTTCGTGCGTTTTCTCATACCGGACGCGACTGGAGCGTTTCGTGTCAGCTCCTCGAGGCTCAGGCGGGGGCGTCCGCCGATTTCAGGGATGCCGTGTCGATGACGAAGCGGTACTTCACGTCGTTCTTGAGCATCCGCTCATAAGCCTCGTCGATTTTCTGGATCGGGATCATCTCGATATCGGACACGATGCCATGCTCGGCGCAGAAGTCGAGCATCTCCTGGGTTTCCGCGATGCCACCGATACCTGAACCGGCAAGCGACTTCCGGCCGGCGAGAAGAGCGAATGCGGGAATTGCCAGCGGTTCGTCGGGAGCTCCGACGAGCGTCAAAGTCCCGTCGGCCTTGAGGAGCTTGAGATAGGCGGCGATGTCGTGGGGGGCGGAGATAGTGTCGAGAATGAAGTCGAAGCTCCCCGCCTGGGCCTTCATGGCCGCGGGATCGGTGGAGAGGACGACCTCGTTCGCGCCCAATCGAAGCGCGTCAGCCGCTTTGCCAGGCGAGGTGGTGAACTGAACGACGTGCGCGCCGAACGCGCGGCCGAACTTGAGCGCCATGTGACCGAGTCCGCCGAGCCCCATCACGCCGAGCTTGCTTCCCCTGCCGATGTTCCAGTGTCGGAGCGGCGAGTAGGTAGTGATACCGGCGCAGAGCAGGGGAGCGGTAGCGGCGAGATCGAGCGAGCTCGGGATGTGGAGCACGAAGGACTGATCGACGACGATCGATGTGGAGTAGCCACCATACGTGACGTCGCCGTTCTTTTCGCGTGAATTGTAGGTGTAATTCGCGCCCTTCACGCAGTACTGCTCCTCGCCGCGCTTGCAATTCTCGCACACGCCGCACGAGTCCACCATGCATCCGACGCCGGCGAGATCGCCGGCCTTGAATTTCGTGACGTCGCGGCCAACGCGAGACACCGTGCCCACGATTTCGTGGCCGGGGACCATGGGGAAGATTGCACCGCCCCACTCGTCACGCACCTGGTGAATGTCCGAGTGACAGACGCCGCAGAACTGAATGTCGATCACGACATCCTGCGGTCCGGGCTCTCGGCGATTTATCTCGAACGGCGCGAGCGGCGCCTTGGCGCGCGCCGCCGCGTATGAGGCGGTCATGGTCATCAGCTTAATCCTTGTCGATTGCGGAAATGCAAGTGAGTTGTCAAGCAACTCGCTCAAGGATCGGTTCCATCCGTAACTGCCGCTCGGGCCGGCCAGAACAATTGGAGAAACGGACACCAACGGAGGTGACGGACAAAAGCGGAGGGGGCTCTAACAGGGTGCTGAAAAACCAGAAACTGCTCGACGCAGAGTCACAGAGGTGATCTGAGAGACACAGAGGAGTACGACGCAAGTCTTCGCATGGCGGAGTTCCCTGCCGCTTTTCCTCTGCGGCTCTCCGTATCCTCTGTGTCTCTGTGTCCCTCTTTTTGTCTCTTTCTTCCTTTTTCAGCAACCTGCTAAGCGTGGACCTTGGCAGCCGACCGCAGCGCGCCCAGAAAGGCGGTAACGTCGCGCCAGTCGCCGTCGTAGCGCACGCCGTTGATGAAGAAGGTGGGAGTTCCGTTTACGCCGCTCCGAACGCCGTTCCGAAAGTCGGCGCGCACGCGATCGGCGAACGCGTCGACCTCGAATGCGTTTGCAATCTCCGCCTCCGAAACTCCGAGAGCGCTCGCGTACCCCGCGAGATCCGCATCCGTGAGCGCATCCTGGTTCTCGTAGAGCACATCGTGCATCGCCCAGAATTTCCGCGCGCCATGCGCGCCCACGGCCTCCGCCGCGATCGCCGCGTGCAGCGCGTGCGGATGCGCCTCGCGGAGCGGGAAGTTGCGAAAGACGAATCGCATGTCGCTTCCCATCTTCCGCTGCAGCTCCTTCACGATCGGAAAGGCGCCTCCACAAGACGGGCACTCGTAGTCGCCGTATTCCACCAGCGTCACCGGTGCGCTCGACGCCCCCTCCGCGTGATCGGAGTCGCTCACCGGCGGAGTGAGCGTGCCCGCTGCGGACTCCCTTGTCACGAGGCTCGCGCCGCTCGTGTAGCGCCGCGCTGCTCGGGCGTCAGCGCGTCGAGGGCCCTCAAAATTCCATCCGCGCCAGGATTGATCCCATCCGGTGAGAGATGATTCCAGCGAACGATCCCCCCCGCGTCGAGCACGAACAGCGCTCGCGACGATTCGCCGTTGTCATCGTGATACGCACCGTACTGTTTCGACACCTCACCCTTGGGCTCGAAGTCCGACAGCAACGGAAAGTGCAGATTGCGGCTTTTCCCGAACGCGAGATGACACCACGCGCCATCCACCGAGATGCCAAGGATCTGCGCGTTGGCGGTCGAGAATTCATCGAGCATCTCGTTGTAGAGTGCCACCTGGTCGCCGCACACCGGACTGAAGTCCGCGGGATAGAACACGAGCACCACCGGCTGTCCCCGGAAATCCGAGAGCGACACGCGCTGATCGGGCGTGGCGCGCAGGCTGAAGTCCGGCGCCTGAGTGCCGATCGGAAGCAGCTCCCGATCCTTCGACGATCCGTTCGTTGCCATCCGTGCGCTCCGCTTGCGTTTGATTTTGATAATGAGTGTAACTGCTCAGCTACTGGACAGAATCCCTTCCACGGCGGCAAGATCGCTCGCCGACAGTTTCCAACCGGGAGCGGCGGCGTTCGCGCGAACCTGATCCGGAGTGGTCGCGCCCGCGATCACCGAGGCAACCACAGGCAGACGCAATAGCCACGACATTGCCAGCTCCAGGATCGTGTGCTTGTGAACGCTGGCGAAGGTGATGAGCCGCTCGACCGCGTTCATGTTCCGCTCCGTCAACTTCTCCTTCATCCAGGCGATGTCTGCGATTCGCGTGCCCGTCGGCACGGACTTGCCCTTCCTGATCTTGCCGGTGAGCAGCCCGCTCGCGAGTGGGAAGTACGGCAGGTAAGCGAGACCGAGTCGTTCGCACTCCGGGATTGCATCCGCCTCATCGTCGCGCTCTAGCATGTTGTAGTTGTTCTGAACGCTCACGAATTGCGCAGCGCCAAGCCGCTCGCTCGCGAGCTTGGCCTCGACGATCTGCGCAGCGGAGAAGTTCGAACATCCGATTTGCAGCACTTTTCCCGCGCTGACGAGTTCGTTGAGCGCGCCAAGGGTATCCGCAATCGGAGTGGTGGGGTCCGGTCGGTGCAGTTGATAGAGATCGATGTAGTCGGTGCCGAGCCTGCGCAGGCTGTCTTCGCACGCCTGGCGCACATACTCCGGACGCGCTCCCTTGTGCGTGGCGTCAATTTCGCTGCCGAACTTTGTAGCGATGATCACATTCGATCGGCGCGCGCCGAGTGCGCGGCCGAGGAACTCCTCGCTCTTCGTTTTGCCGTACGTGTCAGAAGTGTCGAAAAAATTGATGCCCGCATCGAGCGCGGCGTTTACCACCGCGAGGCTCGCCGGCTCGTCGATCCGCCAGCCGAAGTTGTTACATCCGAGCCCGATGACCGAAACTTCCAGCTTCGCAATCCGTCGTGTCTCCACGCTCGCTCCGGGCCGAGTGATGAGTGAGGAACTAATTGCCAGCGGCGTGCGCTCGTTCCCGTATGAGCTCCCTTGACTCGCCTCTAGTCCCGATCGTTCACGAGAATCCCGTTCGTCACCAATGACATCAGCTTTTTCGCAGATTACCCGCGTCGGGCTCGTCGCCTGCGTGGCCCTCGCGGCGTGCAAGAAGAGTGCGCCCCCGCAATATCCGCCGCCGGATGTCACGGTGCTCACGGTGCACCCGGAAAAGGTGGAAGCGAAGCTCGATTACGTGGGGCAGGCGGAGGCCTCCAAGTCCGTTGAGGTTCGCTCGCAGATCACCGGTGTGATCGTTGCGCGGCCATACGTGGAAGGTACCGACGTCGCGGCGGGCACGGTGCTCTATCGCATCGATCCCACCACGTACGAAGCGGCGCTGCGCAGCGCGGAGGGCACCCTCGCGAATGCGCAGGCGCGCCTCGCCAATGCGCAGCGCAATCTGAATCGCGTGCAGCCGCTGCTCGCCGAGCACGCGGTGGCGCAGGTGGACGTCGACAACGCGGAGACGGAGCTGCAGCAGTCGAAGGCCGCCGTGGATCAGTCGCGCGGCGCGGTGGATGAGGCGAAGAAGAACTTCGACGATACCTACGTGCGCGCGCAGATCAGCGGTCGGGCCGGCCGTGCGCTCCTCGTCCTCGGCGCTCGCGTCACGGGTCCGAGCGATCTGCTCACGACGGTGGAGCAGGTGGATCCTATCTACGTGAGCTTCAATCCGTCCGACCGCGACGTTCTCTCGTGGCGCCGTAACGAGGACACGCGCAAGATGATCGCGAGCGGAAAGCTCAAGGTCGCGATCACGCTCGCTGACAAGAGTGTCTTCCCGCAGCAGGGTGTAGTCACCTTCGTCGATCAATCACTGGCCGCGAACACCGGCACGCTGCTCCTTCGCGCGACGGTGCCAAACCCGAAGCACGTGCTCCTCCCGGGACAGTTCGTACGCGTGCGCCCGATCGGTATCGCGCGCGACAGCGCGTATCTCGTTCCGCAGCGAGCGGTGCAGCAGGGGCTCGCGGGCACGTTCCTGTATCTCGTTGGCCCGAAGGGCACTGCGACGGCGCGCAACGTCACGGCCACATCGTGGGACGGTGGCCGCTGGCTAATCGAGGACGGACTCAAAGATGGCGATCAGGTCGTGGTCGATGGCGCACAAAAGCTCGGCGAGGGGCGGCCGATGCATGCGACGGCGTACGATCCGCGCAGCGATAGCACGCTCAACGTCGCGGGCGACACGGCTACCAATCTTCGGGTGACGCAGTGAGCAAGGGACCCAACCCGCTCGACCAGCCACTGGCGTCAACGCAGGGTGAGGCGTCGCCGGAGATTGGGAATCCGTTCATCAAGCGCCCGATTTTTTCGGCCGTTATCTCGATCGTGATCGTGCTGCTCGGGCTCTTCGCGCTTCAGAAGCTCCCGGTGGATCGATATCCAAGCATCACGCCGCCAGTGGTGCAGGTGTCGGCGAACTATCCCGGCGCCACTGCGCTCGATGTCGCGACGACGGTTGCCGCACCTATCGAGCAACAGCTGGCCGGAATTCCGGGGCTGCTCTACTACAAGTCGACCAGCTCTGGCGACGGCTCGATGAGTCTGGCGGTTTCGTTCGACATCAGCCGCGATCAGGATCTCGCCGCGGTGGACGTGCAAAACCAGGTAGCGCTCGCCACGCCGCAGCTTCCCCAGGAAGTACGTCGCAACGGCATCATCGTGCAAAAGGCGCAGCCGAACATCCTGCTGGTGGGTGTGCTCACCGCCACCGATCCGCGCTATGACGCCGAGTTCCTGAGCAACTACTCGAAGATTTACCTCGAGGATGAGATCAAGCGCATCCCCGGCGTCGGAAACGCGACGACGTTCGGCAACCTCAACTTTGCAATGAACATCGAGCTCGACCCGGACAAGATGGCGCAGCTGGGAGTTACCGTTTCGGACATTACCGCAGCGGTCAACGAGCAGAACAGCACCAACCCAGCGGGATCGGTGGGACGCGAGCCGGCGCCGGCGGGAACGCAACTCACTCTACCGGTCACCACCGTAGGTCGGTTGTCGACGCCGGAGGAGTTTGCCAACATCATCATCCGGGCGCGTCCCGACGGGTCGGTGCTTCGCATCTCGGATGTCGGCACGGTTCGACTGGGCGCGCGCGACTACGGGCTCGTCGGCACCTTCAATGGCAAGCCGGCCGCGGGAATTCTGGTTTACCTGCGCCCCGGGGCCAATGCGCTGGCGGTTCGGGACGCGTACGTGAAGCGCATGGCGGCGCTGGAAAGCAGTTTCCCTGCTGGCGTGCATCATCAGATCGGATTCGACACGACGCCGTTCGTGACCACGTCCATCCACGAAGTCGTGGTGACGCTCATCATCGCGATGCTGCTCGTGACGCTCGTGGTGTTCGTCTTCCTCCAGAACTGGCGCTCGACGCTCATTCCGCTGCTCGCCGTGCCGGTGTCCATCATCGGCACTTTCTTCGGAATGTGGCTGCTGGGTTTCACGGTCAACCTGCTCACGCTGTTCGGCCTCGTGCTCGCCATCGGCATCGTCGTCGATGATGCGATCGTCGTCATCGAGAACGTCGAGCGCATCATGGCCGTGGACAAGGTGTCGCCACGCGTGGCATCGGACCGGGCGATGAAGCAGGTGAACGGTGCCCTCATCGGGATCGTGCTCGTCCTTTGCTCCGTGTTCATTCCGGTGGCGCTCGTAGGCGGCATCACTGGTGCGATGTACAAGCAGTTCGCGGTCACGATCGTGATCTCGGTGGTGCTCTCCGGAATAGTGGCGTTGACGCTCACGCCGGCGCTGTGCTCCGTGCTTCTCAGGCCCGGCGATCATCCGCCCGAGCACGGGCCATTTGCCTGGTTCAATCGCGTCTTCGAGCGCACGCGCAACGGCTATCTCGGCACGCTTGGCCGAATGCTGGGCAGCCCGAAGGCCGTGTTTGCAGGGTTCGCCGCCGTCATTGCGCTCGTGGTCGTGCTGGTAAAGGTGGTACCTACGGCATTCCTGCCCACGGAAGACAAGGGCTTCTTCGCGGTAGCGATCGAGCTCCCCGCGGGCGCTTCGCGCCAGCGTACGGACGCGGTGGTGGAGCGCGTGCAGAGCTACCTGAATTCGCAGCCGGGGGTCGCGCACACGGTCGCGCTCACCGGCTTTAGCCTGCTACAGGGCGCCAGCCAGACGAGCTCCGCCACCGTGTTCACGAATCTCAAGCCATGGGACGAGCGCAAGACTCCCGATACGCAGCTCGATGCCATCCTCGGAAAGGCGAACGGCGCGTTCTCGCAAATCAAGGAAGCAACGATCTTCGGCTTCAACTTTCCGGAGATCTCGGGCTTGGGTGTCACCGCCGGACTCGAGATGAACCTGCAGGATCGCGGCGTGAACGACATCACGAAATTCGCCGCGCTCGCGCAGGAATTCGTCGCTGATGCAAACAAGCTTCCGGAGGTCGCGAGCGCCACCACCAACATCGACGTCAACTATCCGCAGCTGTTCGTGCACGTGGATCGCGAGAAGGTGAAGGCACTCGGGATTTCGCTCACGGATCTCTTTCAGACGCAGCAGGCAATGCTCGGCACACTCTACATCAACGATTTCAACATTTACGGCAAGACCTTCCGCGTGCAGGCGGAAGCGCAGCCGCAGTTCCGTGAGCGCCCGGAGGATGTCGGTCGACTGTACGTGCGCGGGCCCAATCAGCAGATGATCCCCGTCTCGTCGCTCGTGACGACGGAGTTCAAGGGCGCGCCGAACATCGTAACGCGCTTCAACGGCTTCACGGCGGCTGTGGTGAATGGCACGACGAAGCCGGGCACGAGCTCCGGACAGCTGCTCGCGGCGGTCGAGCATCTGGCTGATACGAAGTACGCGCCGCTGGGCGTCGGCTACGCCTTCAGCGGCCAGTCGTACGAAGAAGCCCAGGGTGGCACGGCAACGTTCGTGTTCACCATGGGAATCATCATGGTCTTTCTCGTGCTCGCCGCGCTCTACGAGAGCTGGTCGATTCCGTTCGCCGTGCTTTTCGGAGTGCCGTTCGGACTGCTCGGCGCGCTGCTCGGCGTGTGGATTCGCCAAATGCCGAACGATGTGTACTTCCAGGTGGGATTGATCGTGGTGGTGGGACTCGCAGCAAAGAACGCGATTCTGATCGTGGAGTTCGCGAACGAGCTTCGCGCGCAGGGGCTGTCGATTCGCGAGGCGGCGGTGGAAGCGGCGCGCGAGCGACTGCGCCCGATTCTCATGACGTCCTTCGCCTTCATCCTCGGCGTCGTGCCGCTACTGGTTGCGAGCGGCGCAGGTGCGCAGAGCAGGCATTCGATCGGCACCGGCGTGTTTTTCGGAATGCTCTTCGCCACCACAGTCGGAATCTTCTTCATTCCGTCGTTCTTCGCCGAGATCCGCATGCTGAGCGAGGGAGGCCTCTTCAAGCGGCGACATGGCGCGGCATCGTCCGAGCCTACCACTGTTGCGGGGGATGACTGATCATGCGTGCCATTTGGAAGTGCACACCGCGCGCGCTCGTCATTCTCGCGCTGGGCACTGGCTGCGCGGTCGGGCCCACGTATCATCGTCCGAAGGTTGATGAGTCTCCCGCATGGCGTGCGCCGTCGCAGTCCGAGGATTCGGCGCGCACGTTCTTCGACTCGCTTGCGAACGGCTCGAATCTCGTCCCCCCGCCGTCTCCGGCTGCCGCGGCTGACACACCGTCCGGCGCCGCTACCGTGCGCCGTCCGGACTGGCGCGCGAGCTTCGAGCAGCGCGAGCTCAACGCGCAGACGGGGGTCAGCTGGGCGGAGCTGATCAAGGATCCAGTGCTGCAGGCGCTGATCGATACTGCGGTGCACGAGAATCGCGACGTGCGCACCGCGATCGCGACGATCGAGGAGTTCAGGGCGAACTACGGCGCGTCCAAGGGCCCGTTCTTTCCGCAAATCGACGGGAACGCACAGGCGGGTCGCGCGAAGGCGATGATCCAGCCCGGCACGACGGCCAGCTACGACCTGGTACAGTTCACGGCGAACCTGCAGTGGGAGCTCGACTTCTGGGGACGGCTGCGTCGAAACAGCCAGGCGGCGCGCGCGGAATATCTCGGAACGGAGGAGGGGCGCCGGTCGGTTGTGCTCACGCTCGTGAGCGACGTGGCTACCGGGTATCTGCAGCTGCGCGAGCTGGATCTCGATCTCGAGATCTCCAAGAGAACGCTCGCCTCGCGACAGGAGACGCTGCGGCTCGCGCTTCGCAGATACCAGCAGGGACTCATCTCCGAATTGGACGTTCGACAGTTCGAGTCCGAAGTGAACAACTCGGCCGTGCAGATCGCCGACTTCCAGCGGCAGGTGGCGCAGCAGGAGAATTCGCTGAGCGTGCTGGTGGGGCATGCGCCGGGGACCATTCCGCGCGGACTCTCACTCACCGACGTGCTGGGGACATTCGTGATTCCGACATCGCTGTCGCCCGAGCTAATCGCGCGCCGTCCAGACGTGCGGCAGGCGGAGGAGGCGTACGTCGCGGCGAATGCGCGCGTCGGGGCGTCGGAGGCGGCGCTCCTTCCCACCGTGTCGCTCTCAGGCCAGTACGGCACGCAAGGAGACAAGTTCTCGAACACCTTCCAGAAGAACGGCGAGATCTATCAGATCTTCGGCGGCGTCTCGATTCCGCTCTTTCATGGCGGCGAGCTTCGCAACCAGCTTCGTGCGGCGCGTGCACGCGCGGATCAGGCGCGCTTCAGCTACGAGCAGGCCACGCTCGTCGCGAGGCGGGAGGCTGAGGATGCGTACGTAGGCGTCCGCACGTCGCGCGATCAGGCGGTGGCGCAACAGCGGCAGGTGGACGCGCTGCGTCGCGCGTTCGACCTGGCAAATCGCCGCTATCAGAATGGCGTCTCGAGCTACCTCGAAGTGCTCGACGCCGAGCGCAGTCTATTTACCAGCGAGCTGGCGCTCACGCAGGCGCAGCGACAGGAGCTGGTGTCCGGCGTGCAGCTGTACAAGGCGCTTGGTGGTGCGTGGACCGAGGGAGACGCCGGCAAGTAGCACCGCCGCAGCTGTCGTTCGCCCCAACCGAGAGATCGTTCGCCCCGGATTGGTTCTCGGAGTGAGTGGCGCCGCCTAGACTTGCGGCGTTCACCCTTCGACCCTCTCTGGGAGCAAAGGCCATGTTACAACGAGTTCTACGCACCATTGCGGCCGGGAGTGTGGTCGCTGCGATGATCGCGTGTGGAGGCAGCAGCAACGACACTACCGGACCAACTCCGGTATTTACTTCGGTCACGGTCGGGCCGACATCGCCCTCCGTATCGCCCGGAAGCACCATCGCGATGACCGCGACGGCGATGGATCAGAACGGACATGCGATGTCCGGCCTGCCGGCAGCAACGTGGACGTCGAGCGACGAGACGAAGGCGACGATCGATGCCGCCAGCGGCGTTGCCTCGGGTGTCGCGAACGGTTCGTCGACGATCACCGCGACGATCGTTTCGGGAAGCGTCACGCATTCCGGAACGGCTCAGCTGGTGGTGAGTTCGCCGCCGCCGTCGGGCGCCGTCACTGCCACGTCATCGCTTTCGTTCGACCCGCACAGTGTCACCATCGGACGCTCGGGCGGCACGGGTAGCATCACCTGGACGTTCCAGAGCGTCGCCCACACGGTGACGTTCGACAACGAGCCCGCCGGTGCGAATGTCGCGGACATCCCCGCCTCGCAGAGCGTCGCGATCGCGCGCAACTTCACGGTCGCCGGCACGTACAACTATCACTGCACGATTCACAGCAACATGAGCGGAGTTATCGTCGTTCAGTAGGGGGCAATGATGCTTGCACAAAGGCTCCCGTCGCTTTCCGTGGCGGGAGCCTTTGTGCGCCGGGCTGAAAACCCGCGGTGAGCATCGGCAGGGCGGAGGGGGCGAGCTGTGAGCTTGTGAGCTGACAGCTTTGAGTCCTGAGCTTATGGACGCGAGCATCGCGAGGCCGGTATGGATCGTGAGGCGGAAGGCGGGCCCAAGCTTTAAGCCTGTGAGCCAATGGCCTTGAGCCGTGAGCCTGACACCGGGGGAGACCGCATCCCTTGCAGCTGCAGTAAAGGGATGCTCGAGAAGGGGCGGTAAGGGCTTACATCTCCAGGCTATCGGCTCTCAAGCTATCTGCTTGGGCTCGCCTTCCGCCTCTCATGCCGTCCCACTTCGCGAGATCGCAAGGCCCCTCGATCCTGCCTCAATGCACCGTACCGACTACAATGCGTCACGTATGAACGACTGCAGCCGCTGCCGGTAGCTCCTGCCGCTCGTGTGACGCGAGCCGTCGTGCAGGATCACCACGAAGTCACCCTGGAACCACGGCTGAAGCTCCTTCACACGCTCGGTGTTGACGATCGTCGAGCGATGGATGCGCAGGAACCGGCTGGACGGAAGCCGTTGTTCCAGCCGCGTGAGCGTGTCGCGTACGAGATGCGCCTCGGCGCCAACGTGAATGCGCGCGTGGTTGTCCACCGCCTCGATCCAGTCGATTTCCGCAGTGCGCAGCATGAGTAGCCGCCCGTCCACCTTGATCGCGATTCGCACATCGCGGCGCTGTCGCCGTCCCAAGTGCTCGAGCAGCGCCTGGAACTGTGCCCGGTCCGGGCTCCCCTCGGTGAGCGTGCTGCCCGGCGCCGCGAGCCGTGCCTTCGCGCGCTCGAGCGCCGCGGCAAAGCGCTCGCGCTCCACCGGCTTGAGCAGATAGTCGAGCGCATGTACCTCGAACGCCTGCACAGCGTACTCGTCGTACGCCGTCACGAAGATCACCATCGGCATCCGCTCGGCGCCAACCGCCTCTATTACGCCGAAGCCGTCCAGCTCCGGCATCTGGATGTCGAGAAAGACGAGCTCTGGCGAGTGCTTCTCGATCGCGAGGATCGCCTCGGCACCATTGCCGCACTCGGCGACTATTTCGACCTCGGGATGGTCAGCGAGGAGGGTGCGCATGCGTGCACGCGCGAGCGGCTCGTCGTCGACGACCAGCGCGCGCACCAATGCCGGGATTCGC
The DNA here is from genome assembly GCA_025450815.1 of Gemmatimonadaceae bacterium. Lineage (GTDB taxonomy): Bacteria > Gemmatimonadota > Gemmatimonadetes > Gemmatimonadales > Gemmatimonadaceae > FEN-1250. The sequence goes on along the minus strand of JANWLO010000149.1, from coordinate 6,929 downwards.
TTGCTCGTTGCGGCAGTCACGTGTCCTCCTCACCCGTGTGATATGGAAGCGAGATGCGTACGGCGAACCCCGCGTTGGGCGCAGTGCTCACCTCGAACGTGTGCTGATCGCCGTACAGCCGCTCGAGCTGCTCGCGGATGTTGCCGAGCCCGATGCCGTGCGGCAGCTCGTTCGGCGCCGTGAGCGAGCAGCCAACGCCGTCGTCGATCACGGACAGGCGTACGACGCCATTCTCCCGCTCGGCGTGAATGTCGAGCTTCCCTCCGCACGCCCGCGGGCTGAGTCCGTGCCGGATCGCGTTCTCCGCGAGAGGCTGCAGCAGGAGATTCGGAACGAGCGCGCCGTTCGCGGCGGGATCGACAGTGATCGAGATGCGCAGACGATCCTGAAAGCGAAGTTGCTGGATCATGACGTAGCGCTCGAGTAGCTGTATCTCGCGCTCGATGGGAACCTCCTGTTCGCCGGCGTTGTGCAGCGAGAGACGCAGGAAGTCGCTGAGCCCCGTGAGCATGCGTTCCGCGGAGCGAGGATCGCTGGGGATGAGCGCCACAATGCCGTTCATCGTGTTGAATAGAAAGTGCGGGTTGAGCTGCAGTCGCAAGGCGCGCAGCTGCGCCTGAGCGAGTGCGACACGCAAGTCCTCGCGCTCCTGCGACTCGCGATAGTACGTCTCGGCCAGCCGCTCGTGCCACGAGGTGGCGTACGTCGCGATCGCGCCGGCGACGATGAGTAGCATCATCTTCGCGCCCTCGTCGAGCAACGACACGGACGCGCTTCCGCTCGCGATGATCGGGCTGCTTGTAATTGGCACACGTCCGCCAACGAGCAGCAGCGCCACCAGCGTGCCGTACTCCGCAACCACCAGCACCGCCGCGAACGCGGCCTTGCGCGTGGACGACGCGATGGGTCGTGCGGAGAGAATCACGAAGTACGCGAGGAAGATCGGCGACTTCAAAGCAAGCACGCCGGACTGCGCGATGCTGTATCCCGCGAGGATCGCGGTGACCGCCGTGATGTCCACGAGCGGGTTCACCAGGGCAACCCAGCTTGGAAGCGGCTGGTCGCGCCCGAGTCGATGCGCGTCGAGCCAGAACTGCGCGAGCGACCACGCGAGGGTGGGGATCAGCACCGCCCAGTTCGCGCGCTGCACCGACAACGGAATGTGCGGCGCGTACACGATCGCGGCGCACGCGAGCGCCACCAACACCGCGGCGCGCACGCCGTTGAGCAGCCGCTCCGCGCGCTCGCGTTGTACCTCTATTGCCGGACGTGCCATCTCCATAGCCAACATCATTGCGCCGAGCGGCTCTCATTGGAAGGGCGTCTGTGCCAGGCGATCGCCAGGAGCGCGATCAATGTGAGGAAGGGAGGGATCGGTGAACGATCGAAAACGACGATGCTCGCATCGGTTGCGCCCACCATGATCACCGCGAGCGCGAGCGCGGCCAGGTATTGCTGGCGCCCGGTAATGAGGGCGAGGCCGCCCGAGAGCTCCACCATCCCTGTGACGTACCGTAGCCATTGGCCGAAGCCGAGATCTGTGAAGAGCGCGACCATGAATGGATGTCCTGCCAGCTTCACCGTTCCCGCCACGATGAACACGATCGCGAGCCCGAGCTCGAGGAGTCGGAACAACCTGCGCCGGTTTGGCAACGACGCCTTCATCAGCGAATCTGATAGCTGGCGGCCAGCCGCCAGGTCGTGACGTCCTTGGGCACGGAGTAGATCTCGCTGGAGATCGCGAACCGCGCCGGCAGGTGTATGGTTGCGCCGCCGAGCATGGACCAGCGCTGCAGATTCACTTCGATGCGGGTGTGATCGGTGATTCCGTTGAGATCCGTGAAGCCGACTTCGAATCGCGGGCGCAGCCACGAGTATCCGGACCCCGCGAAGAAATCAAAGCGTCCGCTGCGGCTGGACGCGCCTAAGATTCCCTCCAGTCCGTACATCGTGGGCTCGAATCTGTCGTCAGAGGGTCTGTTGCCGTAGCACGGACCCTCGGGGTCGCTCTGCTGCAGCGATCCTGTGGCGCAGGTGATAGGGCCAGTGACGTGTCCGATCGTCCCCTGCGCTCGCAGCATGAACGCGGCGGAGCTGAATGGGCCGAATCCGCGAATTGGAGCCGTCTCGGATAGCGCAAAGCTGGCGAGGTGCGGGTGCGCGTCGCCGACCTGGATGGGCGGTATGTAGCTCGCTTCCGCGGCGAGGCCCATGGGTAGCGTGATGAGCACGCGCGGGCGTGCGAACACACTCGTGAGCCGCGAATGCTGCTTTGCGCTCGCGGTGTAGCACTCGCTCGCGTGCTCGATCGACGGATCCGCCGTGGGAACCGGCGAGACCTCGGCGGAGATCTCGACGTGCCACGCGGACTGACGTCGGGGAGCCTCGAGCGCCGAATACGCGATGGGGACGGAGTAGAACGCGAGAAGCTTGGCCTCGTTGCTATTGGGGCCGGGCAGACACTGGGCTTGCGCAGCGGGGGAGACGACACCGGCCAACGCGGCGAGAACTAGCAGGATGGGAATGCGCACCCGGGGACGTTACGGGCGCAACGCGCCGCAAAGAACGCTTCGGTGGCGAAGTGCCGCCTTCCCGGGGCGAGCGCCATCGATAGCGGTGCCGGTGCCGGACCGGCCCGGTCAGATGGTCAGGCCGCCAGGAACCCGAAACGTGCCTTCGGGCGTTGAGCGCAGGACCTTTTCCCATCGAGCAGTGGCGACACCGGTAGCAGCAGAGCACGACGAATCCGTTGGCATCCAGTACCGCTGGCTTATCCTGCTCGGGTTGATCACGGCCGCGATGATGGAGGTGCTCGATACCACCATCGTCAACGTCGCCCTCCCGCAGATGGCCGGCAATCTGGGCGCCACGCGCGAGGAGATCGCCTGGGTGGCGACGTCATACATTCTCGCCAACGTGGTGGTGCTGCCCATCACCGCCTTCTTGACGGCGACGTTCGGGCGCAAGAACTATCTCACCTTCTCGATTCTTCTGTTCATTGTTTCGTCCTTTCTGTGCGGCACATCGCACAGCCTGAGCGAGCTCATAATCTGGAGGCTCCTGCAGGGTGCCGGCGGCGCGGCGCTCCTCTCCACCGCGCAGGCGACCATCCGCCAGATCTTTCCGCAGGAGCAGCAGGGAATGGTGCAGGCCATCTTCCTGCTCGGCATCATCGTCGCACCCACGCTCGGCCCCACGCTCGGTGGCTGGATCACCGACAACTACACGTGGAACTGGTGCTTCTTCATCAACATCCCTATCGGAATCGTGTCGACGTTTCTGGTCACCACCTTCCTCCACGATCCACCGGGAAAGCGTCGCACAGGGCCGGTGGACTGGTTTGGCATCGGGATGTTGATCGTCGGCATCGGCTCACTGCAGTACGTGCTCGAAGAAGGCAACCGCCGCGACTGGTTCGGTGACGCGCTGATCATCCAGCTTTCCGCCATCTCGGCGATTGCGCTCGTCGCCATGGTGTGGTGGGAGCTCTCGTCGCGCAACGAACATCCCGTCATCAACTTCCACGTGCTCAAGAATCGCGATCTCTCGGCGTCGATTTTCCTGTTCATCGTGCTGGGGTTCGGGCTGTACGGCGGGACATTTCTATTCCCGCTCTTCACTCAGGATCTGCTCGGCTTCACGCCAACGGAAACGGGGCTCACGATGTTGCCGGGCGGTCTTGCCACGGCGGTGATGGCTGTGACGTGCGGCAAGCTGTTGAGCGGCCGAAAACCGCTGGCCGACGTGCGTGTTCTGATTTTTTGCGGAATGCTGTGCTTCACGCTTTCGATGTGGCAGCTCGGGCATCTTACATCCGCTGCGGGCGAGGCGGATGCGCTCGTGCCGCTGATCATTCGCGGCGCGGGACTGGGGCTGCTGTTCACGCCGATCAACAACGCGGCGTTCGGAAGCTTGAAGTCGAGCGAGGCACAGCAGGCGTCGGGGCTGATCAATCTGTCTCGACAACTCGGAGGATCGTTCGGCATCGCCGTGATCAGCACCTATCTCACGCGGCACATTCAATATCATCGCGTGGATCTTGCGGCCGACATCTACGCGGGGAATCCGGCGTTCGAGCAGCGATACGCGGCGGCGGTGAGCCACCTCATGTCGCAGGGAGCATCGGCGCTCAACGCGAAGCAGGGCGCGTTCGCGCTCATCGATGGCGCCCTCATGCAGCAGGCCACGATACTGGCCTACAACGACGCATGGTTGTTCATCCTGCTGTCGTTTCTGTGCGTGGCGCCTGCGGTGTTCGTGCTTCGAAAGCCGCAGCCGATGATGGCGGGGGCGGGCGGACATTAGGCGGCGCGAATTGGAGAGGTGAACGTCGCCGGTGATGTCATCAGAGGTCGCTGAGTAAAGTAAGAAAAAAACAACAGAGGGACGCAGAGCCGCAGAGGATACGAAGAGCCGCAGAGGAAAACCGCCAGCTGGGGCCGTCAGGGGAGACTTTCATCCCACTCGTCTGCGTCTCTCAGTTCACCTCGGCGACTCTGCGTCGAGCAGTTCATGGTTTTTCAGCACCCTGATAAGTCATTCTCACTTCGCAACTGCCGCTCGGGCAGGCGTAAACAATGTGAAAAACGAATGAAGCGGATCTGGCGGACAATAACGGTTAAAGCATTCGAGAGCGGATGCGATCGAGCGTCGCCTAGCGAGCGCTGGTTCCGTTTTATCCGTCCAGTCCGTTCGGTTCGTATCACCAAATTGTTGATGCCTGGTTGGGGCAGTTGCGAAACGCTTTAGGAACTGCCGCTCGGGCTGGCTAACATGTATGACAAACGAATTAAACGAGCAAGAACCGGTACGAGAATGACTCCGAACCTGTAGCTCACCACGCAACAGGACTACCTCACGATGGTTTCGATTTCCATTCCCAGCAAAAAGTGCGGCGTCGCGCCAGTACTGTCCTGGAGAACGCAGGCCAGTACGTAGCGTCCCGGCGTCAACCGGAGCTTGATGACGCTCGCGTAGCCGGGGTCGAGCGCGGACGCGCCGCCGATGTTTACTATCGGCGCCGGCTCGCTCTTGCCGTCCCACTTGTCGATTTCCGCGAGCCTCTCGTTGTGCAGAACCCTCGCGACCATAAAGTGGTGGCGGTGCGACCCATGGTTCTCCACGCGAACGAGCCGAGTGCCGGGGCGGAGCGGCGCCGAAAGGGCAATGTGGTAGTCGGTGAGCCGTACCGTGGCGACAGAGGGGGGAAGCACGGTGTCCGCCGCTGCGCCGCTCGAGACGACTGTGAGCTCGTGCAGCATTCCCTTCGACACGTGCGCCTTGTCGTCCTTCCCAGGCAGCTCGCAGAGTATTATGTAGCGGCCGGGGAGCAGGACGATCGAGGTCTCGTTGGTCTGGCCGGGGCGCGCGTATTCCACGCCGCTCACGGCGTGAAGGCCCGTAGTATGGATCTTCTGCTCCACAAGCGTGCGCATCGCGCGCAGAACCGTTGTCGTGTCGTCGAGACGCAAGAAGACGACCTGATGATCTTCCTTGCCGCGGTTGACGAGCCGCACAGTTACAACTCCCGACCTCACGGTATCAGGCGCTTTGAAGCCGTACTCGTACGACGAGACTGTGAGCACCCGATGCGGTGTGCTCCCGAGTGACAATGCGACGAGAATTGCGCCCAACAGAGTCCACATCCTGGGTTCTCCGTACGAAGCCGGCAAAACGAGTAGCGCGTGCCGATCCGCGAAGACGTTAGGGAGTGGATCTCACCTCCGCCAGTGCGAGCATAATGGCGCTCGCCGACGGCCTGTCGAGGCTCTAGTTTCTGCACCCATGATCATACTTCGTCCCATTATCGCGGCGCTGCTCACGGTCTCCGCGCTCGCCGTTCCAGCGCCGGCCAGAGAAAGCGCGACACCGGTCGTTCGGCGCTCATTCGCTGAGCCCTCCTATTCCCCGGACGGTCGCGAGATTGCGTTCGCGTCGGCGGGCGACATCTGGACGGTGCCGGCCGCCGGTGGCGACGCGCACCTGCTCGTCTCAGGATCGTCGAACGATCACCGGCCGCTTTACTCGCCGGACGGATCTCGCCTCGCCTTCATGTCGACGCGCAACGGCGGATCGAACATCTACGTGCTCTCGCTCGCGAGTGGTACGCTTCGGCGAATGACGTTCGGCGACGGCGTGGACCAGCTCGACGCGTGGTCGCGCGATGGCAAGTGGCTCTATTTCTCGACGACGACGAACGACATCGCGGGGATGAGCGACGTCTACCGCGTGAGCGCGGAGGGCGGCACGCCGGGCGCTGTCGCGGCGGACCGATACGCGGCGGAGTATTGGGCGGCGCCGGCGCCGGACGGTGCGACGATCGCGATCACCGCGCGCGGGCTGCCGTACGCGCAGTGGTGGCGGCGTGGACACAGTCACATCGACGAAAGCGAGATCTGGCTCGTGCACGACATTAGTCCCGGCACGCGCGGCGCACCGAAGTACGAGCCGGTGACGTCCACAGGCGCGCGAAGCGAGTGGCCGATGTGGACGGCGAATGGCAAGACGATCTACTACGTGAGCGATCGGAGCGGCGCGCCGAATCTGTATTCGCGAGCGGTGGCGGGCGGCGCGGAGCAGCAGCTCACCAGGTTCACTGACGGCCGGCTTCTTTGGCCGAGCATTTCGTACGACGGAAAGTCGATCGCGTTCGAGCGCGACTTCGGCATTTGGAGCTACGATGTCGCGAGTGGAAGCGCGAAGCCGGTCGCGATCGCGCTTCGCGGATCCGCGGCGGGCGCCGTGGTGGAGCATCGCACGCTCACCGCCGGACTGAAGGAGCTCGCGCGCTCGCCGTCCGTAAAGAAAGTCGCGTTCACGGTGCGCGCAAATATCTTCGCGGCGTCCAGCCGCGACGGCGGCAACGGCCAGCGCGTGTCGGCGACCGGCCTCACGCAGCAGCAGCCAGCGTGGGCGCCGGACAGCAAGCG
>JANWLO010000148.1 GCA_025450815.1 Gemmatimonadaceae bacterium | reverse complement strand
ACGCGCGCTACGCGAACGAGCGACTCACCGAGCGTGCCGACAGCGATTTCGCGATCGGTCTCAAGATCTTTCCGACGATCACGAGCGGGCCACCGCCGCTCGCACTCGACAACGATCTCGATCTCGCAGACACGCTGGGCGCTCAGGCGCTGAGCGTGTACGTCGCGCCGCGCGGCACCAGCAACGCCTCTCTCGATTCGCTGGCGCACACGCTTGCCGACCAGCGCGGCGACCGGCAGCTCTTCGTCGCCCTCGATCTCTCGGGCGAGCACCGACCGGTCGCAGCACGACAGGCCGCGTACTTCGACGACCGCGCTGCGGACATGGCGCGGATCATCCACGCGCTCCACCCCGACGTCATCGTCCCCGTCATCGATCCCAACGGCGCCGCATCGCGCGCGCTCGGCCGCATTCCCATCGCGCTCTGGATTTCGTACTTCCGACGCGTCGCGACCATCGCGCATCAGGCGACCCCGAGAGTGCGCGTGCTCGCGCACATTGGCGGCTTCGGCGCGCGCGACAGCGCCCTCTACGCATGGGCCGCCGCGCCGGCGTCCCCCGTCGACGCAATCGGCTTCACTCTCATCCCGTGGCTGGGCGGCGCGGCGACTCTCGACGCGCGCATGCACACGCTGGACGGATGGCTCAACAGCTATCCCGATCCAAAGGAGCACTGGCTGCTCGAGACCGGCGGCCTGCCGATGGTGCACGGTGAGCAGAGCCAGGCCCGGGCTATCTGGGGCTCGCTCGCGTGGGCCACGAGCCGCAGTGCGATCAAGGGCGCGATCGTGTTCGAGGCGAGCGACTACGGCACGCCGATTGGATTGCGGGCTCCCGGCGGCCGGCTGCGCCCCGCTGCCGCTGTAGTCGCGCGGGCGATCAAAGTGCTGAGCGAAAATGCAGGGCCGTAACTGCGGAACACAGAGACGCGGAGAATGACAACGAGAGACACAGAGGACTGCTACGACTATCGAATGGTTGCTTTTGTTGATCGGCTTTTTTCAATTCAAACGATTCACGATTGAGAGACAGAGTCTCCAGTCGTCCGGTCTGGAGTCCTCTGTGTCTCTCTTTGTTTTTCTCTGCGTCTCCGCGGTGATGCAGTCTTCTCGGAACTAAACCCGCCGTCCGGTGCCGCGCACCACTGCCTGCACCAACTCTCTCTCCACGAAATAGCGATTCGCGAGCGCCTGCATCTCGCGCGCGGTCACGCGCCGAATGCGCGCGTCGTGCTCCTCGATCTCGCCGAGCCCGTGGCCGAAGAGCCATGCGTCGATCATCTCGCCCAGCAGCGCGCTGCCGCTCTGCGAGCGGATCGCGTGCGTGCCGATCGCGTATTCCTTCGCCTGCGCCAGCTCGGCGGAGGTCACGGGCTCGTCGCGCAGCTTTGCGAATTCCGAGAGCAGCCCCGCGCGAGCCGTCTCCTCCTTCTCCGGCGATGTCGCGATGTACGAGATGAACATCCCGGCGTTGCGCCATTCTGCCGAGAACGCCGATACCGTGTAGGCGAGTGACTGGCGGTCGCGCAGCTGATCGAAGAATCGTCCACCCAATCCACTCGCAACGCCAGCGATGAGATCCGCAGCTATGCGCGCATTATCGCTTCGCGAAGGTGCCGGGAACGCGAGTGCGAGCGCGCTCTGCGCCTTGTCTCGCGATTCGATGCGCAGCACGGGCGCGGCAGGCCATGCGGGCACCGCGAGTGGGGCCCGCTCGCGCCACCGCAGCTCGGAAAAACGCGCGGCGGCGAGCGCCGCCATCTCGTCGGGGTCCACGTCGCCAACCACGGCGATGACGCTCGACCCCTCCAGCAGCTGCGCGCGATGCCACTCTCGCACGTCGCTCACCGCCACCGTCGCCAGCGACTCCTCGGTGCCCGAAGACGGTACGCCGTAGGGATGGCCCGCGAACGCCGCGCCAGTGAGCAACCGTAGCGGATAGCGATACATGTCGTCGCGCAGCATCTCGAGGTCGGCGATCGCGAGGGCGCGCTCCGTCTCCAGGGCCTGATCCGCGAACACTGCGTGCTGCACGACATCGGAGAGGAGCTCCAACGCCGAGGCGGCGTGGCGCACCGGTACCGAGATTCCCCAGCTGAAGCTTTCCGCACCGGTGCTGCCACTCACCGAGCCGCCGAGCAGCTCGCCGTCCTCCGCGATCTGCGCCGCACTGCGGGTACGCGTGCCCTTCACCGATGTGCGCGTGAGCAGCGACGTGAGCCCCGCGCGCGACGCCGCCTCATCGCTTGCGCCTCCAGCGACGTGGATGCCGATCTGCACGAGCGGCGTGCCCGGGCGCCGCATCACGAGTATCGGCACGTTCGCGGCTGTGCGGTACACGCGCACGCGGTTCTCTTCGCGCTCGAACGCGACCTTCGCGGGCCGCGCGAGCGCGACGGTGGCGGCCGCGGGCATCGCCGGCAGCGGCGTCGCCCCCTTGCTCGCGAGAAGCGCGCGCATCGCGGGCGCATCGCGGGCGATGGCCGGGGCGCCGCGTGGGCGATATACGAGCACGCCAGCTGCATCCTCCGTGAGATGCCGGCGCACCGCGTCGGTCACCTCCGTCGCCGTCGCCGTGAGCAGGCGCTCGAGCTCGCGCTCGCCCAGCCGCCAGTCGCCCAGCGCCTCCCATTCGGCGAGATAGTTCGCCTGCCCCTCCATCGTCTCGAGTCTCCGAATCCATCTCGCTTCCAGCAGCTGTCGCGCGCGATTGAGCTCGTCGTCGGAAAAGCCGTGCTCGCGCACATCGGCGATCTGCGCCCACACGTTCCTCGCGGCGCTCGCGGTGTGCTCGGGCGGGCCCTCCGCGTGCACGACGAAGATTCCGAGCTCGGTGGGCGTGTAGTCGTACGCCGACACCGACGTCGCCAGCTTGCGCTCGCGCACCGCGCGGTAGAGCCGCGAGCCGCGGCCGCTGCCGAGCATCGTCGCCGCGAGCTCGAGCAGCGGAGTGTCGGGGTGCAGCGAGTGTGGCGTGCGCCAGCCGAACACGAGCTGGCTCTGCGTGATGTCGCCATCGAGCTCGCGGTATCGGAAACCGGTATGCGCCGGCTCGCCCGGGCCCGCGCGCCGCTGCGCCGGAACATCTTCGAGCGGCGCATACAGCCGCTCGACATCTCGCGCGGCCGCGTCCAGATCGATGTCGCCGACGATGCTCAGAATCGTTTCGCGCGGACGATAGAAATTCCGGTAGAAGCGCATGAGATCGTCGCGTGTGAGCTTCCTGAGCCCGTCCTCGCGACCGATGCGCCACCGCCGCACGCGATGCTCGTCGTGCAGCAGCTCGTACAGAGTCTCCGTCGCCACCGCCTGCGGGCTGTCAGCTTTCCGCTTCGCCTCCTGGATGATGACTTCGAGCTCCTTTGCCAGCTCGACAGCGTCGATCACCGAATCGGCGTACGCGTCCCTCTGGATGTCGAGTCCGCGCACGAAGCTCGCGGACGGCAATACCGTGTAATAGCTCGTATGGTCGTAGATCGTGCCCGCGTTGAGGTAGCCGCCCGCGGCCTTCGTCTCCCTGGAGATCGCGCCCACCGGGCGCTGCGATGTACCCTTGAAGAACATGTGCTCGAGCACGTGCGCGATGCCCACGACATCGTCGCTCTCATCGAAGTAGCCGGCCTTCACGTGCGTGACCACCGCGACCACGGGCGCGGTATCGTCGCGCCGCAGGAGAACGGTGAGCCCGTTGGAGAGCGAGAGCCTGCGAACGGTGGCGGGATCCAGCAACGCGGATGATCGCGCCTCGCTCAACGAACGATGCGCAGCAGTCCTGCGTGCGCGCTGCCGCGAATGAAGCTCTCGGCGTCGCTGGTCGGGATCTTCACGCCTGTGAGCGAGTAGCCGCGACGCGCCTCGTTCGCCATGTACTCCTGCAGCGAGCGCCCCGCTGTGTGCCGGCTCGCCTCGCGCATCTCCTTCACGATGCGCTCCCAGCTGCCGATGTACTCAATGCCATCGCTCATGAGGATAGTATGCTCGGATGCATCGTACTGCCTTTGCTGCACGAGATCGGTGAGCAGGGCGCCAAACAGCTCGAGCTGTCCCTTGTCGCGCGCCTCCTCCTGCTCGAGCACGCGCTGCTCGATGTCGGCGAGCATCTCGTCGATGTCGTCCGGATCGCCCGATAGCTCACCCAGCCGCGCTTCCCACGGCCGCAGCTCGCCGTCGCCGTCCTTGAGCTTGTAGATCGACTTCTTCAGCTCGATGAAGCGCCAGATTCCGAGCTCGTCCCAATGATCCTCCGGCGTCGTCTGGTCGAGCTGGTGCATCGCCGGCTCGTACTCACCGCGATCGTACAGAACGTTGGCGAGGTAGATGCGCGCCTCGGAGTGCTCATCGTCGAGCTTCAGCGCGCGACGCAAATGCGTCATCGCCGCCTCGTCGTTCCCGAGCCGGTGGTGCACGTAGCCGAGACAGGCGGATGCCTCCGGGAGATCCTTCCCCTCACGCGCCGCGACTTCAAAGAACTCGCGTGCCTCTTCCATCATCTCTTCGCGGAAGAGCGCCCGGCCAACCTGGAGAATCAGATCGAGATCGTCGTCGTAGCCGAGCTCGAGAATCTGACGGAACTTGCGCATCGCCTCGTCACGCTGTCCGAACTTGAGCAGCGTCTCGCCGAGCCCCGCGAGCGCCTCCTCGTGCAGCGCATCGAGCACGAGCGCGAGATCAAAGCTCTGTCGCGCCCACGCGTATTCCTCGCGCGCCAGGCGCGCAAACCCGGCTCCGATGTGCAGCTCGACCGCTTCCGGATAGAGATTCAATCCCTCCCGCAGCACGTCCAGCGCGGCATCGTACTGACCCTCGTTATAGAGCTCGTGCGCCCGCTCGTCGTACTCCTCGGAACTCAAGAAGGGCGTAGCCATGGGGCGAGCATCCTCCGACGTCGAAAGGTCTTCAATATCTTACTCGCTCGTAACGGCAGAGTTCAATGCCGCAGAGAGAGCAACCGCAATGTCCGCCGCCAGCGCTGCATTCTGTTCCAGAAGAGCGAGATTCGCCTCGCGCGCCCTTCCCGACGTGGCGCGATCCACATAGTCCAGCAGATACGGAGTCATCGCAGCCCCCTGCACTCCTGCGCGCGTGCTTTCGCGCACCCCTTCAACTACAGCACGCTCGACCACCGAGCCCGGCAACGCGAAGGCGGCCGGCGGCGGCTGCACCACCAGCAGCGCTGCGCGACGACCGAGCGCAACGTGCGCACGATACGTTGCGACGATGGTCGCAACGTCGTCCACCCTCATTACCGCGATCCCGCTCTCGGCGCCGTAGAATGCGGGAAGCTCCGCGGTGCGATAGCCAAGTACGGGCACGCCGAGCGTGTCCAGCCGCTCAGCCGTAGCGCGAAGATCGAGGATGGCCTTCGCGCCCGAGCACACTACGATCATCGGTGTGCGAGCCAGCTCGGCGAGATCGGCGGACTCGTCGTACGGCGGAGAACGATGCACGCCGCCAATGCCTCCGGTGGCGAGAACGGTGATTCCCGCCAGCGCGGCGAGCGCGATCGCACCGGCGACGGTAGTCGCGGCGTCCGACCCGCGCGCGACGGCAAGCGCGATGTCGCGCGCCGAAGCCTTCACGATCCCATCGCGCGCCAGGAAGCGCTCGAGCTCTTCGGCTGTGAGCCCGGCCGTCGGAATTCCGCGCACGACGGCAGTGATCGCGGCCACCGCGCCGCGCGATGTCACCGCCTCGCTCATCGATCGCGCCGCTTCACGGTTCGCCGGAATCGGGAGCCCCTGCGCCAGAACCGAGCTCTCCAACGCCACCACTGCTCGCTCGTGCGCGATGGCGCTCGCGACCTCCGGCAGCGTCCGCACGACGCCCGTCATGCCGCCACTACGAAACGGGCTTGAGCGACTTTTCGCGCGCCGCCTTGAACTCCGCGTCCGCGTTCCACGTCGGCGTCACGGGAGAGTTGGCGAGCGTGCGCGCGAAGTGCAGCACGATCGAGGAGATCTGCACCGCCCCGCTCAGATCGAAATCCGGGCTGTACGCGTCCGATGGCTGGTGGTAGCGATGCGCGTTGTAGTCTGCATCGATCTTCGCGCCATAGTCTTTCGGCTTTCCGGCGTAGTCCTCACCCGCGCCGATCGACACTGCCGGGATCCCCACCTTGGCGAAGGAGAAGTGGTCGGAGCGATAGAAGTGTCCTGCCTCCGGATGCGCGTCGGGAGAGAGCCTGATCCCTTGCGGCTTGACGAGGCTTGCAAGCATCGGCCCGAGCGTGGACTTGTTGTCTCCCATCACATCGAGGTCGTTCACGCGGCCACTCACAGTAACGACGTCGAGATTGAGATCGGCGACGATGCTGGCTGCGGGTACGGTGGGATGCTCGCCAAAGTACTGCGAGCCGAGGAACCCAGACTCTTCCGCGGTGACGAAGAGGAAGATCAGCGAGCGACGCGTACGCGGCATCTTCGCCGCCGCACGCGCGATCGCGAGCGTGGAAGCTACGCCCGAGGCGTTGTCCACCGAGCCGTTGTAAATCGAGTCGCCATCCACAGGCACACCGATGCCCAGATGATCCCAGTGCGCGCTGATGGCGACGTACTGGCTCTTGAGCTTGGGATCCGTCCCGTGCACCACGCCCACCACGTTCTCGCTCGACAGATGCTGCACCGAGTTCGTGGCCGAGAAGTCAATGTCGATGCCGGTGCTCACTGGCTTGAAGTCGCGCGACTCGGCGTCCTTGCGCAGCTTCGCCATGTCGAGACCCGCTTGCTCGAGCAGCACGGTGGCGGCGCTGTCGGTGATCCAGCCGCGCATGCCGAGCGGTGGCGGCGAGGAAGAGTCGCGCGGGAGCATGCGCTGCTCGCCGCTCCACGAGCCCACCACCGTGTGCCACGGATAGCTCGCCGACTCAGTAGTGTGCACGATGAGCACGCCGGCCGCGCCGCGACGCTCCGCCTCCTCGTACTTGTACGTCCAGCGGCCGTAGTAGGTCATTGCCTTGCCGCCGAAGAGCTGCGGCTCCGCGGCCGTCGCGGGCGGATCGTTCACGAGCACGAGCAGAATTTTTCCCTTCACGTCCATGCCCTTGAAGTCATCCCATTTGTACTCGGGCGCCGTCGCGCCGTAGCCGACGTACACTAGCTCACCATGCGCCTTGCTCTGCTCCACCGCGGAACCGGCGAAGACGACGACGTCGTCCGGCGACTTCAGGGTCATCGTCGCCTTGCCGGTGGCGCTCACCTTGATCGATGACGGATCGGCCTTCACGACATCGATCGGCACGGTCTGGAAATACGAGCCGTTCACCCCGGGCTCGACGCCGGCGCTGCGGAGCTGATCGGCGATGTACTCCGTCGTGAGCTTGTCGGCGCGTGTCGCCGGTGCACGTCCCTCGAGGAGATCAGAGGAGAGGAATCGCAGATCGCCGTCGATTTCGGAGGTCGTGATCGGCGAGGCGGTGGTCGTCTGCGCAACTGCAGCGGCCGGAAGGAGCGCGACGAACAGCAAGAACGATTGTAGACGCATGTAGGAGCGGCCCGGAGGAGAGATCAAACGCGGTGCGCCGGCGTTCGCCGCGCGCGGGGCGAAAGTTAGCTCGCATTCCGGCGACGGTCACCCCTCGCGGGACTCGCGCGAATCAGGCGCGCGGGGGAACGACGATTGGCTTCGCGGTGAGAATCAGTCGATCCGGCGCGGGCCCGATGTAGCGAATCGGCCAGCACGTGGTAAGGGTTAGCTCAGGCTGCTCGGAGGGGAAGAGCGACGGTTCGTAGCGCCCCACGATGCTCCGGTTCACGATCACCCACGTCGTGCGCGACGTGCGCGTTACCGTGATCACCGTGTCGCCCACTACCACATGCCCGAGCGAATGGAAGTGCCGGTCGCGATGCGCGGAGATCACGGCGTTCCCGGGCTCGCCGGGCGACGCGCTGCCCGGGAGATGTCCCGGCCCCGCGTCGAGCTGGTCGTCGCCAACTCCTTCGGCGATTACCTCGTCGAGCTGTACGGCGGGGATGATGAGTCGCCCGACCAACGCGCCCGGCGCGTACGTGGTGTGCGTGGGCGCGCTCGTGAGCCTGCTGGCGGAGGCGACGGCGTCCTGCGCCTCGAGCGCGGCCCACGCCGACCGCGCCTGATCGCGATCGTACGCGCCGCGTGCGTAGCGGTAGCCCACTCCGGCGAGCAGGACGACGCCCACCGCAATGAGCGCGGCGCCCAGCGCGCGTCTCACGTCAGGGGCGTCGGAGCGCGGCGCCGGCGAGCAGGGTGATGGCGCCGACGAGCGCGAGCAGCGGGAGCGCGGTGGCGGTGTTGGGCGCGGGCGCGCCAGCCGTGTAGCTCGTGGTTTCGCGGGGCGTACGCGAGGGCTTGGAATCGGGCCGATCGGGCGACGACGTGGTGCTGGCGCCCTTGAGTCCCGTGCTGTCGTGCACCTCCACCGTGGCGATGGAGGAAGCCGAGTCCGAGCGGATGCGCGCGTTGCGGCTGAGGGTCACCGAATCTTTCGTCGCCGGTGTCGTCACTTCTGTAGCGGACGCTACGGCCGAGCCGCTATCCGCGGCAGGCGGAAGCGGCACGCCAGCGGCCGAGTCGACCCATTTCTTCATGTCGGTGACGCGCGCTGCGAGCGAGACGGTTGCGCGGCGCACGGAATCCTGCTTCGCGATGGTATCTACTTTCGCCTTGGCCCTTGGCGGCACCACCGCGGCCGTAAACTGAGCCCGTGCGGTGGTCGACAGCGCTGCGAGCGCGCACGCGAGCAAGGAAATTTGCTTCAGAGTCACGATGGTCCTCCGGAATAACGCAACTGACAGCTCTCGAGAGGCAGGATTGGTGCCCATCTCTCGAGAGGCCATCCAACCATCACGCGTCCGGAAAAGCGTCCGCCTTGCGACTCTCGACCAGCTCGCGCTCCTTCGACGTCTTGTCATACATCGCTAGTACCTTGATCGTTTCGCCGGCGTAGCAGTCGAAGGTTTTTCCGGCGCCTTTGAGAACCTCGATCTCGTGTCCGTCCTCGAACCGAAGCACGACGTTCGGATAGTTCTTGTTGGCGTACTGCTTTCGGAGCTTTTTCGGAGGAGTGGGCATCAACCGTGAGATTGGAGGAGAGCGCAGAAGGGTGAAGATACGTCCCAATCGAGCGCCGCTCAAGAGAAGTCTACGATGGAGTGCGCTAACAGGGCATCTTCCTTGCATTTGGAGGATGCGCAACCGTCGATGTCGCCACCTCTCCCAAGGATCATATGGTCAAGCTCACATTCGCAGCCGCGTTGCTCCTGGCAGTTTCGATTATCGCGCCGCGCGCGCAGGCGCAGGCGCCAAGCGAGCAGCTCGCGTCGCTGAATCCCGTAGCCG
The DNA here is from genome assembly GCA_025450815.1 of Gemmatimonadaceae bacterium. Classification (GTDB taxonomy): domain Bacteria; phylum Gemmatimonadota; class Gemmatimonadetes; order Gemmatimonadales; family Gemmatimonadaceae; genus FEN-1250. Next base: position 11,211 of record JANWLO010000148.1, on the reverse strand, counting down.
AAGCTCCCGTGCAGCAGCCGGCAATTGCGCCGGCTGAGTTGGCGCCCACCGGGCCCAGCATGGAAGGGTCGACGCTGTCTCCCCGGCTTGCGACGGATGCTCCGCTCGAGATGAACGCGATGCGGCGACCGACGCGTGGCAGCGGCGTCGGTCTCATGATCCTCGGCGGCGCAGCGCTCATCACCGGCGCGATCATCGGTGGAACCCCCGGGACGATCATAATGGTTGGCGGCGCGGCTGTGGGACTGTATGGACTCTATGTCTATCTCGATCGTCCCACAGGTATGGAGCAGCGCAGCGGAAATGGAATCGGGCTCGGCTACTCGCTCAAGACAAACTGACCGCCTGATCCTCCGGCAGCCGGCTCCGCGATCCGTTTTCAGCCCATGCGCCCGCAGCTGGCGCGTGGGCTGAGCTTTCCCGGCAATGGAGGAGATTCACCGTGCCCCTGAAGTTCTCGGAGAGAACCGCGCTCGTGCTGGGCGGCGGCGGCCTGAAGGGATTCGCGCACATCGGCGTGATGCGCGCGCTCGAGGAGCGCGGCATTCGGCCCACGACGTACGCGGGAACGAGCATTGGTGCGCTGCTCGCCGCCGCTCGCGTTGGGGGTGTGTGGCTCGACGAGATGGAGCGGCGCGCAACTTCGCTCGCCAAACGCGATCTCTTTCGGATCAACCGCGTGGGGATGCTGGTCGAACGCTCGCATGCGCCGTCGCTCTACCTCGAGCAGCCACTGCGCGATCTCGTGGACGCGGTGACACCGGCGGGGACGTTTCGCGATCTTCCCGAGCAGCTACTCGTCAACACGGTTGATCTCGAGCGCGGAGCGATTGTCGTGTGGGGGCTGCCGGGGCTCCAGGACGTAGCCGTTCGCGACGCCGTCTACGCGTCGTGCGCGCTCCCGGGCTTCTTTCCGCCGGCCACTGTGGGCGCGCGGACGTGCATCGATGGCGGCACGATCGACAATCTGCCGACTGCTATCGCATCGCTCGCCGCGGATGTCGTGATTGCGGTGGACGTGGGGAACACCGACATCGGTCGCGAGAAGGACTGCGCGAGTCGCGGATTCGCCGCCATCTACATGCGTGCGGCGACCGTGATGATGCACGCGTTGCAGCTGAACCCACTGGCGAGGTGGGAGGGACCGCCGATGCTGCTCATCCGCCCGAAGGTTGGACATCGCGACTGGTTCGGGTTCGCGCATACGGAGGAGATGATCCAGGCGGGTTACGAGGGCGCGATTGCCGCGCTCGACGAGCTGGGCGACGCGCCGCTGTGCCGCGATCGCATCTACCCGCGCCGCCGCGTACAGCTCTCGGTGAATCGCGCGAAGTGCATCGGCTGCGGTGTGTGTGCGGCGCTCGCGCCCGGAATCATGAAAATGGACGCGCACGGGAAGGCAGTCGCCGCGGTGGCGGATCACGACTGGTCGCCGGCCGACGGCGAGTTCGTGGGCCATTGCCCTACGGAGGCGATCACCGCCGAGTCGGTGGTGAGTCGACGCAAGAGTACGCGGCCGGTGGCGCAACCGACTGTGGAGTCGTAGAAGAAGGCCGTGTCGGCGAACGGCGTGCCCGCAATCTCGTCGCGGCCGCCCGGCACGTAGTCCCACGTCACCTCGTCGGCGGCGATGAAGCCAGCGATTCCTGGTCGTGGTTCGAAGTCATTTCCCACCACGCGCCCCAGCGGTCGTCCCAGGTCGAGGGAAAGAGCGCCCAGCTCGTTCCACCGTGCGTCGAAGAACAGTCGTCGATGGTCGCCGAAGCGGTCCTCATCGATTTGCACGATGCGCACCTTCTGATTGAACACCAACACCTTGATGTCGCGCGGCGAGCGGCCGGCGCCGTCGTCGAGCAGCTCCTCCACGATGATCTGGTGCGGGATGTGCTCGTACGCCCATTCGTCGCGGTGGCGGGCGTAGTTGCTTCGCATCCAGCGCTCACACGTGGCGATGAGCGCGCGCTGGTTCACCGCTCGGGTGTCGCGTACCATCACGTTCCACCCGCTGCCGTGCGTGGCCTTCACGACGAACTGGCGCGGCAGGCTCGCGAACGGAATCGTCTCTGGGTCGGTGGTGCGGTAGTAGAGCTCGGGCGCGAGATCCTCGCCGATTATGGCGCGGGCGTACTCGCGGACCGCGTGCTTGTCGGATGTGACGGTGAGATAGAGGCGACGATCGAAGAGCTTTTTGTGTGTGATCTTCTCGCTGTACTTCGCCGGCGGGAATAGCGCCGGACGCCGGCCGTACGTGCGGTTGTAGCGCCGCACGACGCGCGCAGCGAGCAGCGGACGCCCAAGCAGCCCAAGACGCGAGGGTGCCGCCCCGCGCGCCATCGTCATCGCACCACGAGCGCGCGCTCCGCCAATCGCACGTAGCCGTCCACCGCCGCGAGCAGCTCGGGGCGCGTCACGTGCTCCTCCGCCGTGTGGGCCACGTGAATCGATCCCGGTCCATAGAGATACGGCGTTCCCCATCGCGTGAGGGCCGGCACATCCGTCGCGAAGGCGACAATGCTCGTCTCGAACCCCGGCACCGTGTGCAGCTTCATGGCCGGCACCAGCGAGCCGCGCTCGAGCGTCGCGCGCCCCGCCACCCATCGCTCGAGCATCGCCCACACTTCCTCGACATCCGACACGAGTCGCACCATGAGCCTCGCCTCCGCAGCCGGAGCCACGACGTTGTCCGCCGCACCGCCGGAGATCATACCGGCGTTTACCGTCGTCGCGCCCAGAACTTCATCGTGCGGAAGCACCAGCGACGGGAGCTCGTGCAGCAGCTCCACCAGAGCGGCGATCGCGGAGCGTCCGAGATGCGGGTACGCGGAGTGCGCGGCGACGCCCGTGGTGCGTAGCACCGCGCGCACGGCGCCCTTGGTGCCGAGTGCGAGTTTGCCTTCGGTGGGCTCGCCGTCGATGAGGACGCGACTGGTGGTCGGATAGGCATTGGCGGCGAGCGCACCGTCGTGCGAGCTCTCCTCACCAACCACGAAGAGCAGTGCCACCGGCACGTCACGCTCGCGCAGCGCCTCGGCGGCGAGGATCATCGCGGCCGCAATCCCCTTCGCGTCGCACGCACCGCGCCCCCACAGCGTGTCGCCGTCGATGCGAGGCGCGATGTACGGCGGCACCGTGTCGAGATGCGTCGAGAGCGTCACGCGCGGCTCACGGCACACCGTCGCGAAGACGTTCATCCGGCCGGGAGTCACGGGGATCCGCTTCACGTTCCATCCGCGCGACTCGAGCATCAGGCACACGTGCGCCATCAGCTCGCCTTCCTGCCCGCTCGTCGAGTCGATCGCCATCAATTCTGCCGCGAGCCGCAGAACGTCATGTGACATCTTTCGAGTACCCTCCCGTTCGCTCACAAGATAGAGCCGCACCTGCTAGATTTCATATTCCCTCGAACCTTTTCAGGCACGAATGCCTCTCGATTCCTTCGGCAGCCGCGCGACGCTCAACGTCGACGGCCGAGCGTACACCATATACCGGCTGGACGCACTGAATGCGATCGCCGGATCCACCGCCGCGCGGCTTCCGATCACGCTCAAGGTGCTGCTCGAGAATCTGTTGCGGAATGAGGACGACGCGTTCGTGAAGCGCGCGGACATCGAGACGCTCGCACGCTGGGACGCCAAAGCCGGCATGGAGCGAGAGATTGCGTTCCGCACGAGCCGGGTGCTGCTACAGGACTTTACTGGCGTTCCCGCCGTCGTCGACCTCGCCGCGATGCGTGACGCAATCGCGTCGCTCGGCGGCGACCCGGCACTCATCAATCCGCTCCAGCCGGTTGACCTCGTGATCGACCACTCGGTGCAGGTTGACGAGTACGGCACCGACGCCGCGTTCCTCATCAACGCAGGCCTCGAGCTCGAGCGCAATCGCGAGCGCTATTCGTTCCTTCGTTGGGGCCAGACCGCGTTCCGGAATTTTCGCGTCGTGCCGCCGGACACGGGCATCGTTCACCAGATCAATCTCGAGTATCTCGGCCAGGTGGTATTCACGTCCACGAACGGCGGCGCGACCACGGCGTTCCCGGATTCGCTCGTCGGCACAGACTCGCACACCACGATGATCAACGGCCTCGGCATCCTCGGCTGGGGCGTGGGCGGGATCGAGGCGGAGGCCGCGATGCTCGGCCAGCCACTTTCGATGCTAATCCCCGAGGTCATCGGATTCCGGCTGCACGGCAAGCTGCCGGCGGGCGCCACGGCCACCGATCTCGTGCTCACCGTTACCGAGATCCTGCGCAGGAAGAAGGTCGTGGGAAAGTTCGTCGAGTTCTACGGCTCGGGGCTCTCGAGCCTCTCACTGGCAGATCGGGCGACGATCGCGAACATGGCGCCCGAGTACGGCGCCACCGTCGGCTTCTTTCCCGTGGACGCGGAGACGCTAAGGTATCTCCGGCTCAGCGGACGGGATGAGCATCAGGTGCAGCTCGTCGAGGCGTACAGCCGCGCGCAGGGGATGTTCAGGGAAGACGACATGCCCGACCCGCAGTTCACCGATTCCGTGTCGCTCGATCTCGGCACCGTTGAGCCGAGCCTCGCGGGTCCCAAGCGGCCGCAGGATCGCGTGCCGCTGTCGAACTCCAAGAGGGCATTCAACGACGCGTGGCTCGCTGAGATGAAGCGCATCGGAACGCTCGCCGGCGAGCTGCAAGTCGAGCGGGCGATGGCGGTGAGCGCGGCGACACAGCTCGCGCCGGAGGCCGTTGCGACGGATCCCGCGGAGGTGATGGCCAAATGCGGGAGCGCGAGTGTGACGCTCAACGGCCAACAGTTCGCACTCAAGCACGGCGCCGTGGTGATCGCGGCGATCACGAGCTGTACGAACACTTCGAATCCGTCGGTGATGCTCGGTGCCGGGCTTCTCGCGAAGCGCGCCGTGGAGCTCGGGCTCAAAACGAAGCCGTGGGTGAAGACGAGTCTCGCGCCGGGCTCCAAGGTCGTGACCGATTATTACGAGAAGGCGGGCGTGATGCGCGCTCTGGAGCAACTCGGCTTCTATCTCGCTGGCTACGGATGCACGACGTGCATCGGCAATTCGGGCCCGCTGCCGCAGCCGATTCTCGATGCGGTCGAGGCCGAGAAGCTGATCGTGTGCGCGGTGTTGTCGGGGAATCGAAACTTCGAGGGGCGCGTGAATCCCTACACGCGGTTCAACTATCTCGCTTCTCCGCCGCTCGTCGTTGCCTACGCGCTGGCAGGGCGCATGGATATCGATTTCGCGACGGAGCCGCTCGGCGTCGGAACCAACGGTCCCGTATTTCTCCGCGACGTGTGGCCGAGTCCCAAGGACGTGCAGGACACCGTGATGTCGTCGATCAGCAGCGCGATGTTCCGCAAGCAATACGGGAACGTGTTCGAGGGCAATGAGCAGTGGAAGTCGCTGCCCTTCCCCACTGGGGTTCGCTACGCGTGGTCAGAAGACTCGACGTACGTGAAGAATCCGCCGTTTTTCGACGGAATGAAGGCGGAGGTGCCGCCGATCTCTCCGGTGCGGGGCGCGCGGGTGCTCGCGATGCTTGGCGACTCCATTACGACGGATCACATCTCGCCAGCGGGGTCGATTCCCGCCGCGAGCCCGGCCGGCAAGTGGCTCATCGCGCACGGCGTGCCGACGAAGGACTTCAATTCCTATGGTGCACGACGCGGGAACCACGAGGTGATGATGCGCGGCACGTTCGCGAATATCCGACTGCGCAACGAGCTCGCGCCCGGGACGGAGGGCGGCTGGACCGCCACGAGCGCCGGCGCGAAGCCCGCGACGATCTTCGACGCATCAATGGAATACCAGCGCCAGAACGTGCCGCTGGTCGTGATCGCGGGAAAGGAATACGGCACGGGTTCGTCGCGCGACTGGGCGGCCAAGGGCACGCTGTTGCTCGGCGTGCGCGCGGTGATCGCCGAGACCTTCGAGCGCATCCATCGCTCGAATCTGGTTGGGATGGGGATCATCCCGCTGGAGTTCGCGGAAGACACCACTCGCCAGTCGCTGGGGCTGACGGGCTTCGAGCGCTACGACATCGACGGAATGGACGAGTCGATGAAGCCGCACGCAATGCTCATCGTGCACGCGACGGCGAGCGACGGGAGCGTCAAGACGTTCTCAGTGCGCTCGCGCATCGACACGCCGGAAGAAGCGACGTACTATCGCAACGGCGGCATTCTGCAGTACGTGCTGCGAAGTCTCGTCAGGCGAAAGTAGTGTGGCAAGGTGGTAGCGCGTTGTTACGGCATCACCTGAGCGCATGGGAAGTCGTGAGCTGCATCACCGCAGAGACACAGAGAAAGTCAAAGAGAGACACAGAGGGCGACAGAGCGAACGGCTGGAAATTCTTTCTTTAGGCGCTGAATCGTCCAGGACGGTCGACGGTACCAGAGCGCAGTCCACAAGTTCTCGCGGTCCTCTGTGTCTCTCCTTGTTGTTCTTCGTGTCTCTGCGTTCCGCCGTTACGGCCCTGCATTCTCGCTCAACACTCGACCCGACGCGATGGTCGCTCAGTTTGAGCTGAGAGAGAAGCTGCGCTCCGACGCGGCCTTGGCCGCCGCCTCGACTTCCATGCGGCGTAGCGCCTTGCAGATGTAGATCGTGCGATACACCGCCGTGCCCATGGCGCCCAAGCCGATGAGCGTCACGGCGCTTAGCAGGATCACACCGGGAATCCAGCCGAGCGCGGTGGTGACCGGCGTGTCGAGCAGCGACGCGATCGCGAGCACCACGAGCCGCTCCGCGCGCTGCATCACTCCTCCGCGGCAGTCGACGCCCACCGCTTCGCCCTTCGCGCGCGCGTACGACACCATCATCGAGCCGCCGCTCGCAAGCACCGTCGCCGACATTGCCCACCACGTGGGCTCGAAGTAGAGCGCGATGCCGAGGAACGCGAACATCTCGGCGAATCGATCGAGCATCGAGTCGAGAAACTCACCGTAGTTCGAGCCGATGCCGCGCGCTCGGGCTATTCGTCCGTCGAAAATATCGGAGAGCCCGCCGAAGAGAATGAGCCAGCCGCCGAGCGCGAGCTCGTTGTTGGCGTAGGCGAATCCGGCGAAAAATCCGAACGCGCCGCCGATATAGTTGAACAGGTCCGGCGAGAGCTTCCACGCCACGAACCGCCGCTCCACCGGTCCGATCATCCACATGAGCCAGTCGCGCACCCACGTGCCGAGGATGAAGGTCGTCGGGCGGCGTGCGACGTCGGGGTCGATGGGTCGGCGACGCGTGGCGATCGCGTACACGGGCATCGTGAGGATCGCGAGGAGCATGAGGCTGAGCGCGACCCAGGTAGTCGTGGACATTATCGGTGATCGGGACGGCGTTGAGGACGGGAACGGAGGTACTGAATGGCTTTTGGCCAGAGAAAGATGAGCGGCCAGCGACGTTCGCGCGCGGTGAGCTCGACGGTCACGCCGCTTCGGCGAGCGATCTTGCGGATCACGTAGTCCAGCCAGTCATCGTAGAGCACGATGTACTTGAGCCAGCGCGCGGTTGCGCGAAGCTTGCTCGATCGAAAATACCAGCTCGTGCGGAGTCGCTCCAACGAGCCGGCCGGGCGCGCCAAATGGTAGACATTCCCCTCCTGGCGGAGTAAACTTTGCTCTGCAAGCCGTTGGAGCAAAGCGTCATAGACGCGAATGACGATGCCGTGCTGCGCGCCCACCAGGGCGTCCACGCGGCCACCGCGCTCGGGACGAATCTCCGCGGAGAACGACCGTTCGAGCAACACCCGAAAGTACTCTTCCGCGTCGAATGACGGTGGGAGTGATGTACGGCCCCACGCGAACGAGCGACCGCGCGCATCGACGATGGCGCTTTCGACGGCCGCTCGCGCCTCCGCGTCTCGAGTCCAGGCGAGCTGCACGTGCTGGAAGAGGCGTCCCTGAACGAAGTGATCTTTCGCCTGCCTCGAGCATGCGCGTTGCAAGTCCTCGAGGGAGAGCACGGCACACTTCGCGGCGAGGGGCGGCACTGCGTCGCGATCGGTTATCGCGATCACGTTGGGGGCGAGGATGTGGTTGAGCAGGGTAGCGGTTCGCGGTGAGTAGCTGGTGCCGGCGGTGCGGGTGAGCGAGTCGTACGCGTCGCGGTAACGATCGACAATGATGAAGAAATCGAAGGCGCTCTCGCGGCGGGCATCGGAACGCTGGGCGTGCGAGCCGTAGTGGATGATGGCCACGGTGGTTGGACCGAACGAGCGGGCGAGCATTGCCGCGAGCGCGGAGGCGTCGGCAGATGGAGCGTCGTCGAGTCCCGCCGTGAGCTCGTGGCGGAGCCCGGGATCAGCGAGCGACGGACTCGAAGGCACCGGCGGCGGGTTGAGGCGAGTCTGCGCGAATCTCGGCGAGGGTTGCCGTCATGCGCGCGTGCAGTTCATCGATGAAGGAATCGATCATGTTTTTGTCGGGCGGCGGAAACGGACCGCGAATTTCGACGTGGACGCGGCTATTGGCGAACGAGTGCATCGATTCCTTGACTGTTCGGGCGTGCCAGAGTCCGTCTGAGACGACGTAATAGATTGGGCGGTGGGCGCGCTGCAACAGCAGGCGGAGCCCACTGCGCATGAACGGAAAGATCGAGCCGTCCGTAGTTCTGTGGCCTTCGGGGTAGATGATGAGCGTCGTTTCGCCGTTGGCCAGCTCGTTCGCGGCGCGCAGGAGCCCAGCGACCTCCGATTTCGACGGGCGCGGCTGTTGCGTTATGAGGGGGAACTGGCCGAGTTTAATGAGCGATGAGATGCCCGGAATGCCTCGGGCGTATCTTTCGCGGGTCGGAATGACCGCTTGTGGGCCGTTGGCAGCGTGAACCGCGATGGTGATATCGAGCAGGGACTGGTGATTCATTACCAGCAGGCAGCTTTCGGTTGGCGGTGTACCATGAACCGTTACGCGAACGCCGCCGGCGAAACGCGAAATACCGAGTGACCCTTGCGCAAGAAAGCGGAGCCATGCGCGAACGATGGCCCGCCGCTTTGCAGGACGCAGCAGAACGGCAGGCCAGATGACGAGACGCTGTCCGAGATCGAAGATGGTCAGCGTGAAGATGGCATACACGAGAAAAAACATGCCGCTACGCAACGTGCGCGCGAGTCCAATGCCGCGAGCGTCGCTGTGAGCGCGAGAGGTAGACGGCGATGAGCTGTCGGCATTCATGTGGAGGTCACCAATGGCAACACGAGTCGAAGCGCGAACGAGCATGAATCCACTGGACTACGATTACAGCAGCTTTTTCTACTCGTCGAGCGATGACCCGTTTTCGATTCTCGAGCCGTACAACGAGTGGTACAATCAGGCGGTTCCTGAGGGCTACTATCTTTTCGCGCAGGCAATGTCGACGCCGCCGCGCGGTTCGGTGGATCTCACCGAGGGACTGCACAAGAACCACGTAAAGCTCGTCAATCTATCCTCATACAACTACCTCGGCCTGTCCTATCGGCGCGAGGTGATCGAGGCGGGCAAGGCGGCGCTCGACAAGTACGGCCTCGGCGCCGCGGGATCGCCGATTCTGAGCGGCACCATGGACGTGCACTGCGAGCTGGAGAACGCGCTCGCCCGCTTCAAGAAGACGGAAGCGGTTATGGTGTTCCCCACCGGCTACAGCACCAACGTCGGCATGATCTCGGCGCTCATGCGTCCGGGCGACTGGGTCGTTGCCGATCAGAACGCGCACGCGAGCATCGTCGACGGCGCGATTCTCTCGAAGGCGAACGTTCGCTTCTTCCGCCACAACAATCCGGCGGATCTAGAGAAGAAGCTCAAGCAGACGACGGGGAAAAAGCTCGTCGCCATCGAGGGCGTGTACTCGATGGATGGAGACGAGTGCCCGCTCCCGGAGCTCGTTGCAGTCGCGAAGAGGTACGGCGCGCGCATTCTGCTGGACGAGGCGCACTCGGCGTTCGTGTACGGAGCGAATGGGCGCGGAGTGGCGGAGAAATTCGGCCTCGAGGACGAGGTGGACATCCACATCGGCACGTTCTCGAAGGCGCTCGGCGGTCAGGGCGGCTACGTCGCCGGATCGCAGAACCTGTACAACTATCTCAAGGGATTCGCGCGCTCGCGCGTGTTCTCCTGTGCGCTGTCGCCGGTGGTCACGGCGGGAGTGCTCAAGGCGCTCGAGCTCGCGATCGCGGAGCCCGAGCTGCGCACCAAGCTCTGGTCGAATGTCGCACACATGCGCAGCCGGCTCGAGGAGGAGGGCGTGGACGTCGGCGACGCGACGTCGCAGATTTTCCCGATCATGGTGCGCAACGACCGGCGCATCTTCGAGCTGGGACACAAGCTCCTCGAGGCCGGGCTCTACCTGCAGCCGATCATCTATCCCGCGGTCGCCAAGCACCGGTCTCGCTTTCGCGTGTCGGTGTCGTCATCGCATACCATCGAACAGCTGGACGAGGGCGTGAACATTCTCGCCCGCGTACTGCGTGAAGAGGGAATTCTCGTATGAGCACATCTGACGGATTCGTGCAATATCATTTCCGCGACGCGATCGGCGGTTTCTTCGAGTTCCCCACGGAGAATGCCCGCGCGATCCTTCCGCCGGAGCTGCAGCCCATCGAGCCGCACCACGGCTCGAGCGTGCTGTCCGTAATGGCATTCGACTTTCACGACAGCCCGGTGGGCGACTACGGCGAGCTGATTCTCTCGATTCTGGTTTCGCCGCGCATCGAGCACGGTCAGCCAATGCCCCGCTCGGCGTTCTACCCGTTCCGCCTCGCGACCACCACGCGCGAGTCGCGCGAGCACGCGATCGAGCGCTGGCATCTACCGCACTACATGCAGGACATCTCCCTCACGTGGGAGCGCGGGGATGGTCACATCACCATCCACGCGACTGACCGCGGCGAGCCGATCGTCGACATGCGCGTCACGGAACACGAGTGGTCGCCCGTGGAGCACCGCTACCAGGCGTTCATGAACGACGATGAGGGTGCGTACACCTCGACGATCGTCATGGCCGGCCAGTTCTCCGAGAACGAGGAGGAGCGCGGCGGGATCACTATTCACTCGCAGGCCATGACGGGGCTGCTCGAGGATTGGGACGTCGACTTCACACCATTCCGCGAGATGTGGATGAAGAACGGGCTTCAGACTTTCCACCCGCTGCAGACGCTGGCCTCCTACGCGCGTCGATGACCGACCGCGTAACGGTGATCGTGAACCCCGCCTCCGGAAGGGGGCGGGGTTCGCGTTTACTCCCCGACATTCGTAAGACCTT
>JANWLO010000147.1 GCA_025450815.1 Gemmatimonadaceae bacterium | reverse complement strand
CTTCGAAATGTCGTAATCGGGATGGCCATCGGACTGCTCTGGGCGCCCTGCGCCGGTCCGGTTTTGGGTGTGTTGATCGCGGTGGCCGCCGCCTCTCCGGCGCCGCGCGCCGGTCTCATGTTTTTCATCTTTGCACTCGGAGCAATCATGTCGCTCGCCGTTGTCATCTCTCTCGGTTCACGGCTGCTCGACCGCGTAAAGCGCGCGGGCGTCGCCGAGGTCGTCGTGCGACGCACGCTGGGCGTCGCCACACTCATTACTGTGGTGGCAATTTTCGCCGGCTGGGATCAGGCGATCTTCGCCAAGGGAGGCGTGGTGCGCACGACCGGAGCGGAGGAGGCGCTCGTGTCGCGTCTCGCGCCAAAGGAAGCGCCGACGCCGATCGCGGGGAGCATGTCGATCGATGCCTTCGCGGCGGAGGAGCATGAGCTGAACGCGATGATCGCGCTGCCCACTCGTCGCGACAACCTTCCCGGCTTTCCGGGCGCGACGGAGTGGATCAACTCACCCGCGCTCACGCCGGAGTCGCTCAAGGGCAAGGTCGTGCTCGTCGACTTCTGGACCTTCGAGTGCTACAACTGCCTCAACGCGCTGCCGCACGTGAAGGATCTTTACGCCAAGTACAAGGACCGCGGCTTCATCGTAGTGGGGGTGCACACGCCGGAGTTCGCCGAGGAGCGTGTCCCGGAGAACGTGCGCAAGCAGGTGAAGAGGCTTGGCATTACCTATCCGGTGGTCATCGACAACGACAAGACCATCTGGAACGCGTACCAGAATCAGTACTGGCCCGCCGCGTACTATGCGGACGCAACGGGCAAGGTGCGCTTCTACCACTTCGGCGAGGGGCAGTACGACGAGCAGGACAAGGCGGTCGCGAAGCTGCTCGCGGAGCGCGATGCGGGCGTGACGGCGGGCGACCGATAACCTTGCCGCAAGCATTTGTCTTGCAGTAGCCGCCCGTCGAGTGCCACTACAGTCCGCCTACTCATTCGCATCGGCCATGCTGAAATACCTCTCGCTCGTCTGCTCACTTTCCGTTGCGTTCACGACGCCGGGTGCGACCCAGAGCGCCGGTCACGACTGGCCACGATTCGGCCGGGATGTCTCCAGCTCCAGCAGCTCGCCGGATCCAACCGGCATCGACTCGGCCAACGCCGGATCGCTGCGGCGGCAGCAGGTGTCCATCGATGGCACCGTGGACGCGTCGGCGATCTACCTGCACGGCGTCCGCGTGGATGGCGCGGATCACGACGTGTTCTTCGTCACGACGACGTACGGCAAGACGCTGGCGATCGATGCGTGGAACGGCAAAGTCCTCTGGAGGTTCACGCCGCCCGGCTTCGATGGCTGGGTGGGCTCGCGCCAGATCACGAACGCGACTCCGGTCGCAGACCCCGATCGGCAGTTCATCTACGTCGCCTCGCCCGACGGAAAAATTCAGAAGCTGGCGGTTGCGGACGGGCATTCGGTGTGGAGCACGGCGATCACGAAGCTGCCGGCGGTCGAGAAGATCGCGTCGTCGCTCAATTTCTACAAAGGCAACGTGATCGCCGCTACCGGCGGTTACATCGGTGATGCGCCGCCGTACCAGGGGCACGTGGCGATTCTCGATGGTGCGTCGGGGAAGCTCCTGCACGTGTGGAATGCGCTGTGCAGCGATCGGCACGAGCTGATGGATCCGTCGTCCTGCTCCGAAAGCGGGGCGGCGATCTGGGGGCGCGCGGGCGTGGTGATCGATACCACGACGGGCAACCTCCTCGTCGCCACCGGCAATGGTAAGTGGGATGGGAAAACGAATTGGGGTGACGCCACGCTCGAGCTGAGCGCTGACGCCTCGCGCATCCTCGCCAACTACACGCCCGCCAACACCGATGATCTCGACCAGCACGACATCGACGTCGGCTCCACGTCGCCGGCGCTTCTCGATGCGAGCTATCTCGCTCAGGGAGGCAAGGACGGCAAGATCATGCTGCTCGATCGCAAGCAGATCGGCGGCGAGACGGCGCATCGCGGCGGCGAGGCACAGGTCGTAAGCACACCATCTTCAGCGCGGCTGTTCAGCGCTCCGGCGGTGGCGCGGACACGGGTCACGTCGCTCGCCGCAGCCGACAAGAGCGGCGTCGCCGGATGGCAACTGACTGGCGGCCGGCTGGTTCCATCGTTCCAGTCGAGCCAGCACGGCGGCACGAGTCCGGTCATCGCGGGCGGGCTGCTTTACGTCTACGACCCAGCGGGCAAGCTACTGATTTATTCGGGCGCGCATTTCGAGCATCAGGTCGCAGCGCTCGACTGCGGGAAGGGACACTGGAACAGTCCGATCGTCGTCGACGGAAGGGTTGCGCTCCCCGAGGGGAACGCGAACGATCACGCGACTACGGGCATACTGAATATCTGGCGGCTGCGATAGGCGGGCGTTGCGGACACGGAATCGGCGCGCCGTCCTGCCACGAATGGCGCGCCGAAACTACTACAGCCCCGACCAGCTGAAGCCCGCGCCAAACATCGGTCTGCCACCGTCAATGAAGACCTTCTGCACACCGACATTGAGTCCCAGGCCGGAGCTCGAGCTCAGAAGCCCGATTCCTCCACCAAGCATCAACCGCGAGCCAGACTCCGAATTACCACCGCCGCTTTCGCGTCCCCAGCCATAGCTCGGGGTGATGAACGGCACCACCTGAAGCCCCTTTTTGTTTCCGAGCGCAAGCGAAACGGGCACGCCCGCCGCCGCTGACCAGATCGTTCCGCCACTCGGCTTCGCGAAACCAACGCGTCCACTCAGTCCGATCGTGAACGTCGCACTCTGCATCTGCGACTGCAGCAGCCGCCCCTCGACTACGCCGCCCGCCACGAAATTTCCGCTACACGACCCGACATCGCACGATGGCCTGAAGTAGCCGGCCGAAATGCCGACGTCGCCGCGCCCCGCGGCGAGCGGAATGGTCACCCCGCCCGTGAGCGTGTTGAAGCTCACGCCTTCCTCTGCCACGTGTCCCCACTGCAGATCCGCTCCGATACCCGTCCGCGGCTCGCTCAACATCCACTGTTTCGCCGACGGCGCCACGCCAGCGATCGGCGTCGCGATGAGTGCCGTGTACGCGACGGCGTCGCCGAAGCTCTGGGCCGCCGCGCTGCACACCGGCGCGAGCAGCGCCGCCACCACCAGCATCCGCGTGAGAATACGCATCTGATCCTCCTGGTTGGTTCGTTGCTGCGCGACTGCCGCGTGCAGCGCGCATGAGGAGGATCGGGCGTGGAGGCAGGGCAACCCATACGCACTTCGACGTACGCGGCGTATTCGAGTACGTAGACGGCGAGACGAATGCGAGTAATGCTCGCGCCCCTGAACGGCTTATGTCATTGCGCAATGGGGAAGTGTTGAGCAGCATATGCGCATGTCTACCGTCGTGTGTCGCGTGGCTAGCCGATCCAGAATGGTCCTCTCGCTGACGCTGATGACTGCATCTATGCTTACGGGCTGCATGGGCACTCAGCACGTTCCCTTCAACGCGAGCTCGGATCTCAATTCGGTCACGGGCATCACGTTGCGCTCGGGCGGTGAGATCGAGTTCGCGCGCACGGGCGTGTGGATCTCGAACGATACGCTCTACGCAGTGGGCTACACGGGACCGGTGGCCTTCCCCACCGACGGCATCGCACAGCTGACCCGCGATCACTTCTCGGTCGGGCGCACGGCGGGGTTAGTCGCCGCAATTGGCGCGGGACTGTTCGCTGCGCTGCTTGTTTTGGTCGCCAGCAGCTCCTGGAATATCAACTAGCGGGTCCGCTTCGCGGGCGACGCATACGTCATCCGCGCGCCGATCTACGTCGTCCGCGGTACTACGCGTGCGTCGATTGACGTAGAGATCGAAGCAGCTCGAGAGCGCACCATTCGTCAGAGATGCCGGCGATCGTCGGTATCCATACTCTGACGGAGGTGGCTCATGACTCTCAATAGCCGCAGCTCCCGTGCGAGAGGTGCCCTACTCCTCCTTATCGTGTCGGCTGCCACAGGCTGCCTGTCCACCCAGCGCGTTCCCTTCAGCGAAGGCGCGGATCTTGGACAGATATCCGGAGTCACGACGCGCTCCGGGCGAGAGATCCAGTTTGCGGACAAGGGGGCGTCGATCTCGAACGACACGCTGTATGCACAGGGTCGCACGGGCCAGCTAGCCCTTCCGACCGACAGCATTGCGCGGCTCTCCAGCCGCCACTTCTCAGCAGTCCGCACCGCTGGTTTGCTCGGCGGGATCGCGGCCGGGTTGTTCGGCGCGGTCCTCGCCGCGTATCTCATCGGTGGTGGGTGGGGCGGTGCCGGGTACTAATGCGGCGTGCGCGATGGCCTTGCCGACTGTTCCCGCTTTCCGTAGCTCTGACGTACCACGCTCTCACGCCGCAGCGGTGAATTCCGCGCGAGGTGCACATGCCGTCCAGTGATCTGCAATCGACGGCGCAAGGAGCGCTCGCTCCCTTTCCGCTCGTCGGCCGGACCTCGGAGCTGGAGCTGTTGCGCACTCTCCTCGATGACGCGGAGCAGTGTCGCGGGCGCACGCTGTTTCTCTACGGCGAGCCGGGAATCGGCAAGACGCGCCTGGGCGAGGAGCTCTCGTCCGAAGCGACAAGACGCGGCTGGACCGTAGCGCTCGGCCGTGCGTACGCCGTGGAGGCCGGGGTGCCGTACGCGCCCCTGGCCGACGCCTTGTTGCCGGTGCTGCGCTCCCTCCCTCCCGCCACGCTTGCGACGCTCTCGCGCGGTGGCGCGGCGGAGCTCGCACTTCTCTTCCCCGCGCTCTTCGCCGACGCGCCGGCCGGCCGGCCGTCATCGCTCGGCGGCGATCCCGCCGAATTGAAAACGCGGCTCTTCTGGACGCTGACGCAGTTTCTAATTCGCTACTCCGAGAAAACTCCGCTGCTGCTCGTGCTCGAGAATCTGCACTGGACCGACCCATCCTCACTCGAGCTGCTGCACTTCGTCGCGCGACAGCTCGGAAGCGTGCGTGTCGCGATACTCTGCACGTACAGCTCGATCGATCGCGACAGGAACACAGTGCTGCGCGATACCGAACAGTCGCTCGTGAGCGTGGGACTCGCGCGAGTGCACAACCTCGCGGGGCTCCCGCCAAGCGCGACGTCGGAGCTTCTGCGTCGCGTGTTCGGAACAACAGAGGAGACCGTCCGCGAGTTCGCCGCGATGCTTCACGGATCCACGCGCGGCAATCCACTTTTTCTCGAGCAGACCATCCGCTCACTGGTCGGATCCGGCCGGCTGCAGCGACGCGATGGCAGCTGGCACGGATGGGAGCTCGAGGATCTGAAGCTTCCCGCCTACATCCGCGATCTGTTCCTCGCTCGTTTGAAGCGACTCTCGCCGGCGTCGCGTACGGTGGCCGATCTCGCCGCCGTCGTCGGGGTGCGGACGTCGCACGACCTTCTGCGCGCCGTGTGCGAGCTGCCGACGGATGAACTGCTGCACTCGATCACCGAGCTGCGACGCCTTGATGTGCTCGTCGAGTCGAACGATGAAGCCGGCATCGTCTACGACTTCACTCATCCATTGCTGCGCGAGACGGTGCACAGCGAGATCGGGCAGGCGAAGGCGCGCATGCTGCACGCTCGAGTGGCGG
>JANWLO010000146.1 GCA_025450815.1 Gemmatimonadaceae bacterium | reverse complement strand
CGGCGGCGGGAGCGTACGTGAACGAGAGTCGCGGTTGAATCGACTGACGCAGCCGCGAGAACGGACCGAAGCCCGGAAAGAACGCGAAGAACGTGGGCGATGACGAGAGACCGGTGGTGGGACGCTTTGACTGATGGATCCATTGCCCGTTCGTGAGCGTGGTGCGCACGAAGTACGAGTAACTCCCGTCCGCATTGGTGAGCGACACGAACGGCGCGACGTTCCAGGTGCCTTGCAGAATGCCGGGGAGCGAGAACTGCGTGTCCCAGTCGAGCTGCGTTTTTCTGAAGTTCGCGTACGTGCGCGATCCGGTTTGCACGCCGGTGTTGAAATCGAATTGCGTGACCGTGGTCGGCAGATCGTTGAGCTGATCGCTGTAGCGGAAGCTGTTGTTCAGCTCGAAGCGTCCGATGCGAAACGGTGTCTGAAACTGCGCCGTGGTAGCGCGCGTGTTCGCGGTAACCGCGCTGCTGTCCAGCTTCCCCGAGGCGTCGGTCCGATACCGGAAGATCGAGTTGTTGTCGAGATTGAATGCCTGGTTGTTGTCCACGGAGAGCGTGGGCGTCCAGGCGAGCCACGACGCGAGGTTGATCGGTCCAGACGGCGTGAGCGAGAAGTTCGGAAAGTCCTGGTTCACGAGCGGACGCCCGGCGTACTGTGATCGCGACCCACCCATCGTGACGTTGAACGGGCCGAGCTTCTGCGTCAGCGCGAGCTGGGACGAGATCGCCGCGAGCGCCTGCGCCACCGTCAGTGCGTCCTGCTGGTACACGGTGGTGTTGCTCGTGTAGTTGAGGTTCATGTTCAGGCTGCTGCTCTGCGAGAACTGCTGCGAGTGCGCCCAGTTGAAGCCGATCGTCCTGTCGCCGTTGCTGTACGTCCAGTAGCTCGCGCGAATGCCGCCGCTCACGAACCGGTTGAGCCATCGATAGCGGTACTCGCCGTTGTACTTCATGTACCCGAAGTCGCCGGCCTGGTTGCTCGTCCCGCTTCGCCAGTCGAAGGAGACCAGCGCGTCCATGTAATCGTTGATGTTGAAGTAGTATCCGAGATTTTCGATGGACCTCACGTAGTCCGGTGACGTGCGCACGATGTCGGTGATGCCGAAGCGCGGCGGGATGATCCCGCTGCGGCGTCCCGAACGCATGTCCTGGAAAATGAAGGGGAGCCAGAGCACGGGGATGTCCCCTACGTAAAGCACCGCGGGGCGCGCAACGAGCAGCGACTTGCTGATGATCTTCACGTCCGACGACTGGAAGTGATAGTGCGGCTCCGGCAGATCGCAGCTCGTTATCGACGCATCCTCCGCGTACGAGATGCTGTGCCCCTTGCCCGTAGTGTCGCCCTTCACCGCCGCGGCGTGGCCATAGATGTACCACGTCTGTCCGTTCTGCGCGGACGAAGTGTTGAGATGATTGACGAGGCCGAAATGGCGGCGCAGATCGTACTCGAGCCGCCCCTGCGCGAGTAGATCGGAGGTCCCCTGCGACGGGTCGCGCAGGAAGATCGTGTCCTCCATCGGCGCCGTCGCGCGAAGTACGCGCACCGAGTCGTTGTACACGATTGTGTCCGCGACGAGCACAGTCTGAACGCGCTCCACGGCGGCTTTCCCCTCGAGCGTGAGCTCGTGAGTGCGTGAGTTCAGCTGCGCGTTCTTCCCCTGATAGCGGGTGGTGGTGTAGCCGGTGCGTGCAAGCAGCGCCGCCATCACCGAGTCGGGCTCCGGCCACTCCACCAGAATCCGCGGCGCCTTGAGGCTGTCCGCACGCGCGGAGTCCAGCGGGTTGCGAGACACCCGCGAGCCGCGGTTAGGCTGCACGTAGCCCGTATCGTTGCCGACGGGATAGTGGCCGCCGCCCGTCGGATACTGGGGAGGGGGGAGCGGAACGCCCTGCGCAAGCGCCGGCGTAGCCACGATGGTCAGCGCGCACAGGAGCGAGCGCACGATCACGCCGTGGCCTGCGCCTCGAGTGCCGCCTCCCGGCGCAATCGCCGGCGATAAATAATGATCGTCAGCACCACGCTCACCTCGTAGAGAAGATAGAGCGGGACCGCCATCGCAATGGTGGTCCATACCAGATCACCCGGCGTCAGGAACGCCCCGATGATCACGCAGGCGACGATCGCGTGACGTCGAAACTTGCTCAGGAACTTTGGCGTCGCGATGCCGAGGAGTGCCAGCGTGACGATGACGATCGGCAACTCGAAGCAGACCCCGAACGCCAGCGTCATACTGATCGCGAATCCGAAATAGTCCTGCACCGAGATCATCGGCTCGAGTGCCGTACCGCCGAAGCTCATGAGCCACGGCAGCGCGAGTGGCAGCACGACGAACCACGACAGACATACCCCGCTGATGAACAGAAAGGTCGCGAAAAGGAACATCGGCACTACGAGCTTCTTCTCGTTCCGGTGGAGCGCCGGCGATATGAACGCCCAGAACTGATAGAAGATGACCGGCAGCGCCATCACTGCGCCAAGCGCGATCGAAGCGTTCAGGACAATCGAAAACGGATCGCCCGGGTGCGTGTAGATGAGCTTGTGGCCGCGCAGATACGGCAGCACCGGACGCTCGAGCAGTCCGATGATATCGAACTGCGTGAGCGCAAAAAAGGCGAGGCCGACACAGACGACGAGCGCCGCCAACGACCAGATGATCCGCCATCTCAATTCCTCGAGGTGATCGAGGAAAGGCATCTCATCGCTAGCGGCAGGACGTGGAACGGACATGACCGACGAACAGTCCTACTTGAGGGTGCGAAGCCGTTCTTTAGCGAGAGCCGCTTCATCGGACCGCGGATAGCGCTGCACGAGCTCGTTCAGCAACCCACGCGCACCGACCACATTCCCCTTCTCCTCCATTCCGAGCGCCCGCTTGTAGAGCGCGGTGGGCGCGCGCGGAGAGGTCGGATAGCCCGAGACGACCGCAGCGTACGCCGAATCGGCGCCGGCCGCGTTACCCTCCTGGTGATACGCTTCGCCCAGATAGAATTGCGCATCGGGCACGAGGTCGGACGTCGGGTACTGCTGCAGCAGCGTCTGCAGTCCCGTTCGCGCCGTACCAGGCGAACCGCGTCGCAGCTGCTCGAGCGAAAGCTGGAAGAGTTGATTGGGGCCCGGCGTTGCACCAGCACCAGCCGCTCCTGGCGCAGGCGCGGGCGCTCCACTCGTGCCCGGAGTCGCGCCGGTCGTCGCACCACCGCTCGGAGGCGTCGCGGCAGGCTGCGTGGACGACTGGATGTCGGACTGCCGCTGCTCGAGCGACGCGCGCAGCTCCTGAACCCGCTGCTGGCTCTGGCCCGTGAGCTCCTGAATCTGAAGCAGCTGCTGTCCGACGTTGTACAGATCGCCGCGCACATCGCCCTGCATCTTCACCACACGCGCGCTCAGCATGCCGAGCGAGTCGTGGACAACGGTGAGTGACGCGACGACGCGATCGAGCGCGGCCCGGCTCGCGGAGTCACTGCGCGCGTTTTGCGCGCGCAGCGACTGCACGTCGGTGTGCAATGCCTGCACATCCTCGCGTGTGGCGAAGCAGGCACCGGTCGCCAGAAGCACCACGGGCAGGAGGCACCGCACGCCGCGGATCATTGCGCGGCGGGGTTGAGCGCGTCCGCACCGGCCGTGATCTCGAACTCATCACGACGGTTCTTCGACCACGCCGCCTCGTCGTGCCCATCCACGGCCGGGCGCTCTTCGCCGTAGCTGATGATGTCGATCGCCGCGTCGGCAACCCCGTGCTGCGTGAGGTAGCGCTTTGCGGCCGCCGCGCGGCGCTGGCCGAGCGCGAGGTTGTACTCGTCGGAGCCACGCTCGTCGGTGTTTCCGGCAACGCGGACCTTGACGCCGCTGCTCGCGTTCAGGATGCCGACCTTCGCGTCGAGCGAGGCGCGACTGGCGTCAGTGAGTGCATCGCTGTCGTAGTCGAAGTAGATCGCCGCGGTGAGGGAGGCGCGTGCGGCATCGCGGGCACGCATTGCGTCTTCGTTCGTCGTGGGCGCTGCGGCCGGCGGCGGCGGTGGTGGCGCGGGCGCGGCGGCGGGCGGTTCGGGCGCGGGGGCCGGCGCGGGTGCAGGGGCCACCTTCTTGTGGCACGCGCCGAGCGCGAACAGTGCGGCGATCGTTGCAACTGCGTACAGCGGACGAGCGTTCATGATGGGTCTCTCCATAAAAGGAACAGTCGAGCAACAGCGACGAAAAAAGGTGCGTGACGCGCGCGAGGCTCGCGCGCGGTGCTTCTCTTCAGCGGGCATGTCCCAGTGAGCGGGACCACGCCGCCAGACGTGCGCCGCCCGCGTGTGTCAACTGACGGGCGCGCCCGGATTCGGAATCAAGTATCCACAGCTGCTTCACTCCCGTTCGCGACGACGTGAACACCAGATGCCGCGCATCGGGCGCCCAGGACGGATCCTCGTTGATCCCTTCGCTCGTCAACTGCTTCACGCTGCGATCGCGCACCGAGATAGACATGATCTGAAACGATCCCGCAATCTGCGATTCGAATGCTATCCGCTGTCCGTCCGGCGACCAGTCGGGGTTCGATCTGTAGTTCTGATCGCCAAAGTTAAAGGGAGTCAGCAGCTCCGTATTCGATCCGTCAGCATCCATAATGTATACCTCCGGATGCCCTGCGCGACCCGACGTAAAGGCAATTCGTCGCCCATCAGGGCTGAAGCTCGGCGTCGTATTATCGGAACCTCGGCCAACAGTCACGCGCCGCGGCGCCCCTCCCGCCAGGTCCGCGAGCATTACGTCCGTCCCGGCCTCCTCCGCGTGCGCGTACGCAATCGATCCACCCGCGGGCGCGACTGCGGGCGTCGTATTGAGCCCGACGGTCGTCGACGGCAGCGTGCGCGCCGGACCTCCCGCGAGGTCCCTCACGACGATGTACCAGCCACGCGCACCGAGCACGCTGTACGAGATCGTGTGTCCATCCGGGCTCCACGCGGGCGACAGCGATAGCCCCGCGTCGCTCACCTGCCGTTCGTCGGCCCCGTCACTGTCCACGATGAAAATGTGGCCGCTCCTCACGAACAGGATGCGTGTCTGCGCGATACCATGGATACCGGTTATCCACTGCTCGACCTCGTCGGACGCCGCGTGCAGCGCCAGGCGCCAATCCGCCGAACCGGCGCCGGACGGAAGCGGGAAGTCCGCTACCTGCACAATCTTACGACCGGTCACATCATGTACTGCGACATGTACTCCTGAGGAGGTCAGGGTTGCCTGCACCGCCGCGACGGCGCCCAGCGATTTCCACAATGGATAGCTCACGCCAACGCCCAGATTCTGTAGCGAGCCGGCCGCCGGCGTTCCCGGAAGGCCGATGACATCGATGCGATCGCCGTAGTCGAGATCGCGCGCGATGATCGCCTGCACGCTGTCGCCCCACGGGCCTCTCACTGCGGTCACGACCACGCCCGGCTTCGTCCCCGGCTGATAGGTGAGTCCGATGCGCACGGCGCGCGACGTGTCTTGCGCGCCTGCAATCGTGGGGAGAAGCAACGCCACCGCGAGAAGCGCGGAGACAAGGGCCGTCACACAGGCGGCGCGCGCACGCGTACGGTTAGCCGAAGTTGAAACGATCATCAATGAACCACCGTGGGGTCGAAGCTGAAAATGACCGGAAGCACGTCGTCGGAGAATCCGTTGGGAAGTGGACCGAAGGCGTGACTGTTGCCCGCTGATTCGACAGCACCCTGAGCATCCAGATCAAATGAGTAGTTGCCGGAGCGGTTGAGGAACGAAAAACCCGTAACCGAGCCGTCGCGGCGAATGAGGAACTGTACCTCGGCACGAACGGCCGTGTTCCGATGATCGCCGAAATTCTTGGCGATCTGGCGTACGATGTTCTCGAGATAGCCGGGAAAGGGAAAATCGATACCTGCGGTGCGGACCGTGGCGACATCCGTGCCATGTCCACCGGTGGGACCACCGCCCGCAGGCTTGCTCACCGTTTTGGGAGGCGTCGCGACCGGAGCGGGCGTCGGCGTGGCGGGAGGAACACTCTTCGCGGGTGATTTCGTGGGCATCGGCATCGCCTTGGGTGGCGTCTGCGCGCGTGGCGGCGGCGGCGCGGGGGGCGGCGGCGGCGTGGCCTTGGGCGGCGTCACGACGCCTTCAGCCCGCGGGCCCGGCGGCGCGGCGACGATGTTGACGCGATACATCGGTGGCTGCGGCGGCGCCGGCGAAGGATGCACGAAGATCAACAGCGCGGCGACCGCCGCGTGGCCGATCGTCGAGAAGGTGAGGGGTAGAGCGAGCCGCGAACGACCGTCGGCGCGCGCTGCGCTCACCGTGCTATCGCCTCGGGCTCCGCGACGAGCCCCACGTCACCCACTCCGGCGGCGCGCATCACCGCGAGCACCTGCACCACGGTGCCGTACGGCACGCCCTTGTCCGCGCGAAGATAGATCCCGCCGTGTCCGCGCCGTGCCGCAAGCGCCTTGAAGCTCGCGCGGAACTCGTCGTAGCGCAGCTTGTTGTCGTCGACGAGAATGTTTCCGCTGCGGTCGATCGTGACGACGAGGCCATTCTTCGCCTCGAGCGGGCGCGCCTGCGCCTGCGGCAGCGCGATGTCGACGCCGCCCTGCATCATCGGCGCGGTGATCATGAAGATCACCATGAGCAGCATCATGACGTCGATGAGGCTCACGACGTTGATGTCGGCGTTGAGGGGTACACGCCCCACGCGCGATCGCCGGCTCATCTAGATCCGCCCCTCGCGAACCATCATGGCGAGGATCTCCGTGCCGAATCCCTCGAGCTCACTCTCGAGCCGGTTGAGTCGCGCCGCGAAGATGTTGTAGCCGAACACCGCAGGAATCGCGACCGCGAGCGCCGCTGCCGTTGCCGTGAGCGCCTCCGCCACTCCCGGTGCGACCGCGCTCAGATTCCCCGAGCCCTTCACCGCGATGCCGACGAACGCGTCGATGATGCCGAGCACCGTGCCGAACAGTCCGACGAGCGGGCTGACGGATCCGATCGTGGCGAGCCACGGGATGTACGATGAGAGCGCATCGCGCTGCGCCGAAGTTTCGGCGTCGAGCACCAGGCGGAGCGCCTCCACCTGCGAGCCGCGCAGCGGTGCCGCCGACGCATCGCGCAGGGCGCCGGGCATCATCTCGGCGAAGAAGTTCACGGCGCGCGTGAAGACGCGCGTGAACGGATTTGCCTTGGCGCGCCGGGTGAGGCCCGCCGCCGCATCGAGCGACGGCGTGCGCTCGAAGTCGTAGATGAACTCTCGGCCGCGCTTCGTAATTCGATGAAACTCGAACCACTTCGCGATCATGATCGCCCAGCTCACGAGCGACAGCACGAGCAGAAACACGAGCACGACTCGCGTGACGAGCGATGCCTGCCGCACCATGTCGACCGCCGACGTCGGCACGGCGCCGCCCACCTGCATCAGCAAAGCGTAGGTCATGCCCGATCTCCCGCGCGGCGCGCAGTGAACCACTGGTAGGTGTCGCGCAGGCCATCCTGCAGCGTCATGCGTGGGCGCCACGACAGCAGCCGCGCCGCCTTGTCGTTGCGTACCGCGGAGCGACGCTGCTCGCCCGCGCGCGCGGGCGCG
>JANWLO010000145.1 GCA_025450815.1 Gemmatimonadaceae bacterium | reverse complement strand
CCGTTACAATTCACGGGATGCGCTTTCCAGTCGCGTTGGCATCGCCCGTTCCGCTCTACCTCGCGCCCATGGCCGGGGTATCCGAATCTCCGTTCCGCCGGCTCTGCCGCCGGTTCGGCGCGGATGTAGTCGTGACCGAATTTCTATCCGCGGAAGGCATTCGGCGCGAGAATGAGGCTACGATTGCCAAGCTGCGATTTGGTGAGGATGAGCGTCCGATCGGCGTGCAGATCTTCGGCTCCGTTCCCGCAGCCATGGGCGATGCCGCCGCTTTAGTCACGGACGTCTTCGATCCGGGCTTCATCGACATCAATTTCGGATGCCCAGTGAAGAAGGTCGTCAAGCGAAATGGAGGATCCGGATGCCTCAAGGATCTACGTCTCGTTGCCGACATCATTCGCGGCGTGCGCGCCCGCACGCATCTGCCGGTCACGGCGAAGATTCGCAGTGGCTGGAGCGAGGACACTCGCGATCCGGTGCTCATCGCGCGCGTGTGCGAGGACGCGGGAGCGTGCGTGATCGCGCTCCATGCGCGCTCGCGTACGCAGATGTATTCCGGTCGCGCGAACTGGGATGAGATCGCCGCCGTCGTCGACGCCGTGGGTGTTCCCGTGCTCGGTAACGGCGACATCAGCTCCCCCGCCGACGTGGTTCGCATGCGCGAACAGACCGGCTGCGCCGGCGTCATGATCGGACGCGGCTCGTTTGGCCAGCCATGGATCTTCGCTCAGGCGCACGCGCTGCTAGCCGGGAAGCCGATGCCCGCAGCTCCGCCGGTGGCGGAGCGCTTCGCGATCGCGCTCGACCATGCGCGCATGGCCGAGGCGTACGAGCCGGATCAGCGCGGCGCGGCGATCGAGTTTCGCAAGCATCTGGGATGGTATGTCAAGGGTCTTCCCGGTTCGGCGGACCTTCGCAAGCGATTGCACGCTGTGACGTCGCTGTCTGAAGTCGAGGGAATTTTCGCCGACTACCTCTCCGCTGCTCCTCAGCGCGAAGAGGAGACCGTCGCAGCGTGAATCTCGAGCGAACGCAGGCTCTGCTCGACCGCGTGGCCAGCGGAGAGATCGACAGCCACGAAGCTCTGCGCCAGCTCTCCATGCCGAATTTCGAGCCGCTCTCCTTCGCGACCGTCGACCACAGTCGAGCGCTGCGACAGGGATTCCCCGAGGTGGTATTCGCGGCCGGGAAAACCACCGAGCAGCTGCTGGCGATCGCCGAACGGCTCAACGTGGATGGAGAGGGATTCCTCATCACGCGCGTCCAGCCCGAGATGTGGAAGCCGCTGTCGGCGCGCTTCGTCGGAGTGGAGCTCAACGAGCTCGGTCGCGTGGCGTATCTGCCGCCTGTGTCGCCGATGCGCACCGATCGCGGCACGGTGCTGGTCATCACAGCCGGAACCAGCGATCTGCCGGTAGCAGAAGAGGCGGCGGTGTGCGTCCGAGCGTTCGGCGCGAATGTGCAGCGCCTCACGGACGTGGGCGTAGCCGGAATCCACCGGCTCCTGTCGCGTGGCGAGCAGCTTCAGTCGGCGTCCGTTATAATCGTCGTCGCGGGAATGGAGGGAGCGCTGCCATCGGTGGTCGGCGGCCTCGTTGCCATCCCCGTGATCGCCGTGCCGACGAGCGTCGGCTACGGCGCGAGCTTCGGCGGTCTCGCGGCTCTGCTCTCCATGCTGAACAGTTGCGCCGCCGGCGTCACGGTCGTCAACATCGATAATGGATTTGGAGCGGCGTACGCGGCGTCGCGTATCTTGCATCGCTGATTTAGCTCTTCCATCCTCCCAAGGCGGCGACGTCTGTCGGCCATTTTTCCTGAACGGGCGCGTCCTGCCGTTTTGCTAGCGTTCTGCTCTGCCGTCGCGATCATCGCCAGCAGTGTTGCACGTTCGCCGCTCCTCGCGCTCATGTGTTGCCTCACCGCACTCCTCTCGTACCAGAATGGAGTGCGCATTGGCGTGGTGTGCGGGGTCGCCGTCACGGCGATCGCGTTCACGCTCGATCCGTACATCGTTCACCCGTTTCACATCAAGCTGATCGTCAGCGTCGCGACGCTCATCATCGTGTCCGTGGTGAGCGGAGATCAGTTCGGGCGAATAGGCGCCGTGGCGCCGGCTGCGCGGGCCGCCACGCAGCCCGCGCGCGCGGCTCGCGGGCTCGACACCCCTGCCCGTGGCACGCGCGCCGTCGAGCCCCGACGCTCGATGTCGGTGGAGGTCGAGCCGGAGAGCAACATGGAGCAGGACACGATCTCCCGCTTCCTCCGCGAGATTCGCGATCAGATTGGCGGAGACGAGATCGTGCTCTGGCGCTACCTCCGCGACAGCGACGAGCTCATCGCCATCTCTTCCGCGGCGAGCGCCAACCCGAAGCTGACCTTCGAGACGAATCCGCCGCTCGAGTCGCTCGTGCACTGGGCCGTGCAGCAGCAGCTTCCGACCACGAACTACGACACCGAGCCTTCGTTCTTCCTCACCGCCGCCGTCGGAAAGGACGGGCACTTTCAGGGCGGCATCGGAGTGTACGCAGAGGATCGCGAGAGTATTCAGCGCGACCGGGCAAAGGTTTTTCTCCCGCGCTACGCCGCACGACTCGCTCTGCTCCTCGATATGCTGAACGATGGCAAGGTGACGCGGCGCTACCGTGGAAAGGCCGACAAGGTCGCGGTCGCCGCTCAAAAGATTCAGAACAGCCAAAACCTCGACTCGCTCGGCGCCGCGATCTGCGAGAGCGCACTCGACGTGTCGAGCGGCACGCGCTGCGCTTTCGTGCGCTGGGATCAGGCGAAGGGGAAGGGCACCGTCGCGAACGTATCGCAGCTGCACACGATTCCGCCCGGCTTCGCGGTGGCCGCGGACTCCATCGTCGCGAAAGCGCTGCACGCCGATCAGCGCATTGCCGTGCGCGAAAGCTATCGAAAGTCGGACATGTCGATTTTCGGCGCGGGCGAGCCGAGCCGGAAGATCGGATCGATCGCGATCGTGCGGCTGCAGCTCGACGAGGAGCTGCTCGGCTACATCTGCGTGGAAGGCGACGAGGAGTCGCAGCTGACGTCCGTCGAGGGTGAGCTGCTCTCGATGCTCGCGCCCGTTGCATCAGCGGCGCTCAAGAACGTCGAGCAGCTGCAGGAGGTCACCGCGAAGTCGAACCACGACATGCTCACGGGACTCGCCAATCGGCGACAGTTCGAGGAGCGGCTTCGGCAGCATCTGGCAGAGCACGGACGAACGCACCTTCCGGTGTCGCTCATTCTCCTCGACATCGACATGTTCAAGACGGTGAACGACGTGTACGGCCATCAGGGCGGCGACGAGGTGTTGCGCGCAGTCGCGGAAGTGGCGCAGAAGACGGTACGGGAGATCGATCTGTGCGCCCGCTACGGCGGCGAGGAGCTCGCGATTCTGCTCCCTACTACGCCACTAGCCGGCGCCGCGAAGCTGGCCGAGCGGCTTCGCCAGGAGGTGTCGAGGCTGCGCGTAGCAGCTCCAACGGGCGGCGGCCCGATTACCGTTACGGCGTCGTTCGGAGTTGCGTCGTATACCGAGAGCGTAAAGGCGGGCGATCTCCTGTTCCCGGCGGCGGACAAGGCGCTCTATCAGGCGAAGAACTCCGGCCGCAATTGCGTGCGACAGGCGATGTCGCGCAACGCGCTCAAACGGGACGCGTCGTAAACCTCGTCGCCAGCAGCTCTGGCAGCGGCTCTACCGTGGTTTCGCTCAGATTGCTTGGCTCCGCTCCTCGCCGGCGGTATCTTTCATCCAAGATCGGGCCTGAATGGTTTCGATTGTGTAGAAGAGACTGTGGTCGCGTGCCCAGGTCCTCGGGTTCCTGGTAAAACACTCGGGAAATTTTTCAACTGCCAACTCAAACATGGCTCTCGCAGCGTAACTTCGGTTACCGCTTGTGAGTGCCTGCGAGGAAGCCCGCCCGGGGCGGCTTCGCAGGTATCGAAAATCTGGGCTAGCTGATCGTCGTGCTTTCCGGCGACCGGCGAAATTCTAGAGAGCTTATCCGGCAGTGGGTCGTTCACCAGCCAGCCGCCGGAGACATCAATCGGTGGACTACGCACGTAGACGCTGCGGCTGATACTATGCAAGACGCGAGTTCGACTCTCGCCAGGTCCATGTCGAACGCCGGATTGGGCACCTGCCCCGTCCGGCGTTCTTGCATCCAGGCGCGCTCGGCACGGTGTCTGCGGGTAAATTGGCATCCGCCCCTCCAGCACCGCTGCACCACCACGCCCCCTAGAGGAATCCATGGGAGAAGTGAGCAGGACGCTGGCACAGGCGCGCAAAATGGGCGCGCTGTCTCGCGAGGAACAGCGCTCGGTCACTCATGGTGACTTCTGGGTGCCCGAAGAGGAGCGCGAGCTCTACAAGCTCGCGCTCGGCGCGCTCAACGCCGCGGGAATCGCGTACGTGGTGGCTGGCGCGTACGCGATCTATGAGCACACCGGTATCTATCGCGAGACGAAGGACCTCGATGTGTTCGTCGAGCCGACGCATCTCGTGGAGGCGATGCGCGCGCTCAAGTCTGCGGGAATGCGCGCGCGCCTCGAGCAGCCGCACTGGCTCGCGAAAGCGACGCGCGGCGATCTCTTCATCGACATGATCTTCGGCATGGGCAACGGTCTCGCGATGATTGATCGCGATTGGTACCGCTACAGCCGCCCTGCGATTCTCGCTGCGACGCCAGTGCGCGTGGCGCCGGCCGAGGAGCTGCTCTGGCACAGACTGTTCATCAGCGAGCGGCATCGGCAGGACATGGCGGACATCGTTCATCTCATGGTGTGCGTGGGACACTCCATGGACTGGAATCGCATACTGCACAAGACGGCCGAGCACTGGCCACTGCTGCTGGCGCAGGTTCAGATGTTCGACTACGTGTATCCCGAGCACCGCGACGGCGTGCCGCGCTGGGTGCGCGAGGAGCTGCTCGACCGCGCTCGCGCTGAAGCAGGCCGCGAGCGCTCCGGTGAGCGCGTCACGCGCGGGCCGCTCATCTCGCGCTTCAGCTTCTCGATCGACGTCCACGAATGGCAGATGCACGACCTTCGCGCCGAATTCGTCGATCGCACGTGCGCGCTACCAATCGTCCACGAGATCGCCGCGAGCGACCTGTGGGACGAGCGCAGCGCGGACGTGGAGGAGTTTCTCGGATGATGGATCGAACGGTCACGGGCGCGATCCCGTATGCTCACGAGCGCAGCGGCACGGACCGCCGCCGGCCAGGCTCCGTGCGCATCGCCGCGGTGGGCGACTTCCACTGCGGCCAGGATGATGTTGGCGTGTACCGCGAGCTCTTCGCGCGCGCGAACGACGAGGCCGACGTGCTGGTGCTTACCGGCGACCTTACGCGTTGGGGCGCTGTGGCTGAGTTCAATGTCGTCGTCGGCGAGCTAGCCGATGTGACGGTACCAATCGTTGCCGTGCTCGGGAATCACGACTACGAATCGGGTCAGGTGGCCGAGGGTACGCGCGTGCTGCGCGGACGCGGAGTGCACCTGCTGTGCGGCGATTCGTTCGAGCTCAACGCCAGCGTGGGGTTCGCTGGCGTGAAGGGATTCATGGGCGGCTTCGGCCGCGGCATGCTCACTCCCTTCGGTGAGCCCGAGACGAAGGCGTTCGTGACGGCGACGTTGAACGAGGTGCACGCGCTCGAGCTCGCGCTGCGCAGGCTCTCCACTCCAGTGCGCATCGCTGTGCTCCACTACGCTCCGATCTCGGGTACGATCGCTGGCGAGCCCGAGGCCATTCATCCGTTTCTCGGCACGGACCGTCTTGCTGAGCCGCTCGACCGCTACGCTGCGGCGGCGGCATTCCACGGGCACGCGCATTCCGGCACGCTGCGCGGTACCACTCTCGGCGGCGTGCCAGTGTTCAACGTGTCGCTGCCGCTCCTGCGCAAGGACAAGCCCGGCGCGATGTACTTTCTCTATGACACCAGCCCCGACCTGGCGGCGCCGGCGAAGGCCGTCTCAGTCGGTTAGCGACAACGCTGCCTGCGCGGCCGCAAGTCGCGCGATGGGCACGCGATAAGGTGAGCACGACACGTAGTTGAGCCCCGCGGTCTGGCAGAAATGAATCGAGCGAGGCTCGCCGCCGTGCTCCCCGCAAATGCCGGTCTTCATGTTCGGGCGAACTTTTCGCCCCTCAGTCACGGCGTATTTCACGAGTTTCCCGACGCCCACCGTATCGAGAACGCGGAAAGGATCCTCGGGAAAGATCCCCGCCTCGACGTACATCGGAAGAAAGCGCCCGGCATCGTCCCGGCTCAGTCCGAACGTGGTCTGCGTAAGATCGTTCGTGCCGAATGAGAAGAAATCGGCGGCGGTCGCGATCTCATCGGCGGTGAGCGCGGCGCGCGGCAGCTCGATCATCGTGCCGATGGAGTAGGGCATCTCCTCGCCCATCGCACCCATCACCTGATCAGCCACGTGCTCGAGAATCGCGCGCTGGTGCGCGAGCTCCTTCACCGTGGACACGAGCGGCACCATGCTCTCCGGCTGCACGTCGATGCCGCGCCGCCTCGCGCGCACCGCGGCTTCGAATATCGCGCGTGCCTGCATCTCCGTGATCTCCGGATACACTATGCCCAGTCTGCATCCGCGCAGCCCGAGCATTGGGTTCGTCTCGCGCAGCGACTCGACGATTCGATTCAACTCGTCGCGCGAGATACCGAGGGTGCGCGCGAGTCGCTTCGTGTCCTCACCGCCGTGCGGGAGAAATTCGTGAAGCGGCGGATCGAGAAGGCGAATGGTGACGGGGCAGCCGTCCATCGCCTCGAAAATTCCCTCGAAGTCTCCGCGCTGCATGGGGAGGAGCTTGGCGAGCGCGCGACGACGACCGCCCTCGTCCCTCGCGACGATCATCTCTCGCATGCCCGTGATCCGATCGCCCTCGAAGAACATGTGCTCGGTGCGACAGAGACCTATCCCCTCTGCACCGAAGTGCCGCGCGACGCGCGCATCGTGGGGCGTATCGGCGTTGGCGCGCACCTGGAGCGTCCGAACCTCGTCCGCCCACGACAGAAGGCGCGCGTACGTGACGTACACGCGAGAATCGGATCCGCGCCTCTGCCCCGAGAGCACGCGTACCACGTCGCTCGGGATCGTCGGAAGATCTCCGCTGAATACTCGCCCCGTGGCGCCGTCCAGCGTGATCCAGTCGCCCTCGTTCACCGTGATGCCGTTCACGTGGAAGCTGCGATGCTCCAGATCGACTTCCATCTCCTTGCAGCCGACGATCGCGCATTTGCCCATGCCGCGAGCAACCACCGCGGCGTGACTCGTCATCCCTCCGCGCGATGTGAGCACCGCGCGCGAGGCGACGATGCCGTGGAAATCCTCCGGCGTCGTCTCGTCGCGCACCAGGATCACGCGAATCCCTTCGGCGGCGCGCTGCTCGGCGACGTCGGGATCGAAAACCGCCTGACCACTGGCGGCGCCCGGACTCGCCGGGAGCCCGGTAGCGATCGCCTGCGCGCGCGCGGATGGATCGATCACGGGATGCAGAAGCTGATCGAGCTGCTCGGGGTCAACGCGCATCACTGCCTCGCGCTGCGTGA
The DNA here is from genome assembly GCA_025450815.1 of Gemmatimonadaceae bacterium. Taxonomy (GTDB): domain Bacteria; phylum Gemmatimonadota; class Gemmatimonadetes; order Gemmatimonadales; family Gemmatimonadaceae; genus FEN-1250. The sequence goes on along the minus strand of JANWLO010000145.1, from coordinate 4,010 downwards.
TCAGCCCCTCCGCCACCATCTCGTCCGCAATCCGGATCGCCGCTGCCGCCGTGCGCTTGCCGGTTCGCGTCTGCAGCAGATACAACTTGCCCCGCTCGACGGTGAACTCGATGTCCTGCATGTCGCGAAAATGCTGTTCGAGCCGGTCTTGCGTCTTGAGCAACTCCGCGTACGCCTTGGGGAGACGCGTTTCCATCTGATCGATCGGCAGCGGCGTCCGGATGCCGGCGACGACATCTTCACCCTGAGCGTTGACCAGGAATTCGCCGTAGAAGCGCTTTTCACCGGTGGACGGATCGCGTGTGAATGCGACGCCCGTGCCCGACGTGTCGCCGAGGTTCCCGAACACCATCGACACGACGTTCACGGCGGTGCCGAGCGACTCGGAAATGCTGTTCTGCCGCCTGTAGTCAACCGCCTTCTTGAGCTTCCACGATCCCCACACGGCCTCTATCGCGCCCTGCAGCTGCTCGCGCGGCTCCATGGGAAACTCGGCCCCTGTGCGCGTGCGAACGAGTGCCTTGTATTCCTCAACGAGATTGCGCAGCGAGTCCTCGGAGAGGTCCGCGTCCGTCGCGGCATCGGTGGTGAGCCGCTTCGACTTGAGCAGATGCTCGAAATCCTGGATGGGGACGCCTAGCACGACGTCGCCGTACATCTGCAGGAATCGGCGATAGGAGTCGTACGCGAATCGCGCGTTGCCGCTCTGTTGCGCGAGCCCGATGACGGTTCGGTCGTTGAGCCCGAGGTTGAGGATAGTCTCCATCATCCCGGGCATCGAGACGGGCGCCCCGGAGCGCACCGAGACGAGCAGCGGGTTCTTCGGATCACCCAGCGTGCGGCCGGACGTTACTTCGAGGCGCGCTAGATTCGTTTCGATCTCGGCCTTGAGCGCGGCGCTCGTGCCGCCGCCGCGCAAGAAGTCGAGGCACGCGGAACAAGCGATCGTAAAGCCGGGAGGCACGGGAACGCCAAGATTGGTCATCTCGGCGAGATTTGCTCCCTTGCCACCTAGCACCCCCTTCATTTCCCGCGTGCCGTCCGCGGAGCCACTACCAAAAAAGTATACGAGCACGCGTCAGTTCCGAGAGTGAAACCGGCATCGAGTGCCGGGTTGCCGAATCAGCAGCCGCAACCGAACCGGAGCTTGTCGGGGTCCGTAGGCGGCGGCGTGGGATAGTCACCGGAGAAACAAGCATGGCAAAAGCCGTGCGGGCCTCCCGGCACGGACTCCAGCATTCCGTCGAGAGAGAGGTAGCCAAGCGAGTCTACGCCGATGTGATCGGCGATCTGCGGGATGGTCATGTTCGCGCCGATCAGCTCCTCTCGCGAGGGGGTGTCGATGCCGTAGTAGCACGGACCGGTCACCGGAGGCGACGATATCCGCATGTGGACCTCGCGCGCGCCCGCCTGTCGCACGAGCGCAACGAGTCCGCGCGTCGTCGTTCCCCGCACGATCGAGTCGTCGACCATCACGACGCTCTTTCCCTCGAGTACCTCGCGAACGGGATTGTACTTCACCTTCACCTTCTGTACGCGCCCCGCCTGGTTGGGCTGAATGAAGGTGCGCCCCACGTAGTGGTTGCGAATGAGCGCAAACTCGAGCGGTAGCCCCGTCTGCTCCGCGAAGCCAAGCGCCGCCGCGTTCGCGGAATCGGGCACGCCGAACACGAGGTCCGCGGTTGGCGCCGGACACTCGCGCCCAAGCCGGCGTCCCAGCTCGCGGCGCGCGTGGTCGACGGAGCCGCCGTCGAAGATGCGGCTGTCAGGCCGCGCGAAATAGACGTACTCGAAAACGCAGCGCCGCAGCTCCCGCTTTTCCGGCAGCATGATCGAGCGCACGCCCTCGGAGTCCATGATTACGATCTCGCCGGGCTGAACGTCGCACGAATGCGTTGCACCGACGATGTCGAGCGCGCACGTCTCCGATGCGAATACATATCCGTCGCCGAGCTTGCCCATCACGAGCGGTCGCCAGCCGCGCGGATCGCGCGCCGCGAGGAGCGTATCGCCGATGGTCACCGCCAGGCAGTACGCGCCTTCCACGCCTTGCAGCGCGTCCGCGAGTTTGTCCTCGGGGCGCACGCAGCGCGAGCGCGCGATGCGGTGCACCAGTATCTCCGAGTCCATCGATCCCGAGAAGATCGCGCCCTGGTCCTCCAGCTCGCGCCGGAGCTCGGTGGCGTTGACGATATTGCCGTTGTGCGCCAGCGCGATGTGGCCGTCGCGGAATCGCGCGAGCACCGGCTGCGCGTTCTCGATCGTGGACGAGCCGGCAGTGCTGTAGCGCGTGTGCCCAATCGCCATGCTGCCGCGCAGTGCCGACGTCGAGTCGGTGCGAAGCCCCTCGGACACGAGGCCCATGCTGCGCACGGCTCGGGCCTGACCGTCATCATCGACGGCGACTATTCCGGCCGACTCCTGACCGCGATGCTGAAGCGAATACAAACCAAGATGTACGAGCGAGCCGGCATCCTGCACGCCGCGCACGCCGAATATTCCACACATGTTCTAAGCGCCAGATGGTTGAGGATGTTGCTCGAGCACCGCGACCTCCGCGATGGACGCGTTCATGATGTCCGGTATTGCGTCGTGATAGGCGTGGGCCAGCCGGTCCAGCGGCGCACGAACCGCCTGCGCGCCGACGCGAATCGTCAGCCCACTCCCCTCTGAACGCACGTGACCGATCAGTCGTGCCGGAACTCCGTGCTTTCGCGCGATCTCGACGACTTGCTGCGGCGAGCCGCTGCTGACGATGATCCGCGCCTGCGCCTCTCCGAAGAGCAACGCGCGCGTTGGAAGCCCGCTCCACGCCGTGAGCTCAACCTCCGCTCCCGCCATGGATTCCCGGTTCGCGATGCAGCACTCGGCTATCGCGACCGCGAAGCCGCCGTCGCTGCAGTCGTGTGCCGAGCGTACGACGCCCGCGCGAATGGCCTCGAGCAGTGCATCGATGGTCGCCCCCTCGCGCGCGAGATCGCAGCGGGGTGGGGCACCGGCAACTACGTCGTGGATTCGCGCCAGATATTCGCTGCCACCCAGCTCGTCGGTAGGCTCACCGAGTAGGACGATGCCGTCGTCGACGTGCGTGAAGCCGGACCGCGTGACGTGCTCGAGCGAATCGATGAGACCGACCATGCCCACCACCGGCGTCGGATGCACCGCGCCGCGCGGATTCTCGTTGTAGAACGAGACGTTGCCGCCCGTGACCGGAGTGCCGAGTGCCGCGCAGGCTTCGCCCATCCCGCGCACGGCTTCGCGGAACTGGAAGAAGACCTCGGGGCGTTTCGGGTTGCCGAAATTGAGGCAGTTCGTTATCGCCATCGGCCGGGCGCCGGTGCAAGCAACGTTGCGCGCCGCTTCGGCGACTGCGAGCTGCGTGCCCACGCGCGGATCGAGCGAGACGTAGCGGCCGTTGCAATCCGTCTTGAGCGCGATCGCGCGATCGGTGTGGCGGAGCCGGATCACGGCGGCATCGCCTTCACCGGGACCGAGCACGGTGCTCGTACGCACGGTCGAGTCGTATTGCCGGTACGCCCACTTCTTGCTCGCGATGGTCGGCGACGAGAGGAGGCGCTCGAGCGTCCATGCCGGATCGGCTTCTTCGGCGCGCTCGGCGATCGCGTGCACGTCGCGCTCGCGGAGCGTCGCGACGGCGGGGTCTTCCCTCGCTGGCGGATCATACATCGGACAATCCGTGACGAGCTGCGACCCCGGAAACTCCGCGACGATGCGATCGCCTTCGGTCACACGGTACACCGGCTCCTCGATGACCTCGCCGATTACGGCGGCGGTCAGATCCCACTTGGCGAGAATCGCGCGAACGTCGAGCTCGTGACCCTTCTTCGCGACGACGAGCATTCGCTCCTGTGACTCGCTCAGCAGTATCTCGTACGGGGACATCCCCTCTTCGCGCACCGGCATCTTCGACGTGTCGATGCTCACTCCAACGTCGCCGCGCGCTGCCATCTCGGCGGACGACGACGTGAGACCAGCGGCGCCCATGTCCT
>JANWLO010000144.1 GCA_025450815.1 Gemmatimonadaceae bacterium | reverse complement strand
TCCTCGTACACGCGCACGTCCTTCGACTTGGGATCACCGAGCTCGTGCCGCCACACGGCGTTGCTGCGGCGCGCCGAGTCGGCGGTGAGATAGAAGAGCGTATGGTTGTCGTTCGCCCACGCGAGTCCCGGGACGATCTGGCCAAGCGTGTCGGCGAGCATCCGGCCGGTGCCGAGGTCCTTCACGTAGAGCGTGTAGACGCGCAACGCGGTGGTGTCCTGGAGATATGCGAGCCTATTACCGTCCGGGCTCACCTCGAACTCCGACACCGAGAAGAATTTCTTCCCTGCGGCGAGCGCGTTCTCGTCCAGGTAGATCTCCTCTTTCGCGTTCAGCGAGCCCCGTTTGCGGCAAAGGATGGGGTAGCTCTTGCCCTGTTCCGTGCGCGAGTAGTACCAGTAGGCGCCGTTGCGGTGGGGCACCGACACATCGGTTTCCTTGATGCGCGAGAGCATCTCGCTGTACAACGTGCTTTGAAGCGCCTCGGTGTGCTTCATCCCCGATGCCGTGTACGCGTTCTCGCTGTCGAGGTACTCGATCACCTTCGGGTTCGACTTCTTGCGCAGCCAGAAATAGTTGTCGACGCGTACGTCACCGTGCAGCGTGTCGACCTTGGCGATCTTCGTTGCCACGGGCGGCGCGGGCTGCTGTGCGACGATGGCGGGCGCGAGCAGCGACAGCGCAAATGCGGCGAGTGCAATGCGTGGCATGGCTGGTTTTTTCTGGAGTGACGGTCGCGTACGCTTCGCGAACAATACTACCAGATTTTCACGCGCGCATCCGGCGCCAGGTACATCTTGTCGCCCGGTTGCACGTTGAAGGTCGTCTCGAAGGCGTCGTTGTTGATGAGCGGTACGAACGCCCGATAGTCCCCGGGCGAGTGTGGATTCGTGAGGAGCTGCTGGCGAAGCGCGTCGTCGCGCATCTTCCCACGCCAGATCTGCGCGAAGCCCATGAAGAACCGCTGGTCGCCCGTGAGCCCGTCGATCACCGGCGCTTCCTTGCCGTTGAGCGAGATGTGATAGGCGCGGTATGCCTGCGCGAGTCCGCTCAGATCACCGATGTTCTCACCCATCGTGAGCTTGCCGTTGATGTGCAGGTTGTCGATCGGATTGATCGCATCGTACTCGGCACCGAGCTTCGTGGTGCGCGCCTCGTACGCCTTCGCGTCCGCGGCGGTCCACCAGTCGCGAAGATTGCCCTCACCGTCCGACTTGCGCCCCTGATCGTCGAAGCCGTGGCCGATTTCATGGCCGATCACCGCGCCGATCGAGCCGTAGTTCACGGCGTCGTCCGCATCCGCATTAAAGAATGGCGGCTGCAGAATGCCGGCGGGGAAGGTGATGTCGTTGCTCGTGGAGCTGTATTGCGCGTTCACCGTCGGTGCCGTCATCCCCCAGCGTGACTTGTCGACGGGCTTGCCAAGCCGGTTCACCATGTCCGCGTACTCGAACTCCCGGTCGCGAACCTCGTTGCCGAACAGATCATCGCGCTTGATCGTGAGCGCCGAATAGTCGCGCGGCCTGTCGGGCGCGCCGATCTTCACCTTGAAGTGCGCGAGCTTCTCCTTCGCCTGCGCCTTGGTTTCGGGGCTCATCCACTCGAGGCTGTCGATGCCGACGCTGTACGCATTGATCATGTTCTTGACCAGGGCGTCCATGCGTGCCTTCGCCTCGGGCTTGAAATACTTCGCGGCATACAACACTCCCGCCGCCTCACCGAGCGTGGAGTTCGTGCCGTCCACCGCCCGCTTCCAGCGTACCGCCAGCTCCGGCTGCCCCGACAGCGTGTGGCCGCGGAAGGCAAAGTGCGCCTGCACGAACGCCGCCGGGAGCTGATCGGCGAATTCGTTTAGCAGCTTGAAGGTGAGATACTCGCGCCACGTCTGCACGGGGGTATTGGCGAAAATCGGATCGAGTGCCTTGATGTAGTCGGGCTGGCGCACGATCACGTCAGTCGCCTTGGACAGCCCAGCCTCCTCGAGATACCGCTTCCAGCTGTACGACGGCGTCATCGCCGATAGCTCGGCGACGGTCATCTTGTTATACGTCGCGTCGCGATCACGGTTGCGCGCGCGCTCCCACTGCGGAGTCGCGATCTGCGTCTCGAGATCGAGAATTCGCTTGGCGGCGCCCGCAGGATCCGGCTGCTTCGCCAGCGTCATCATCTGCGAGATGTACTCCACGTACTCCGCACGCGTAGACACCATCTTCGGATCCTGCTTCAGATAGTAGTCACGATCGGGCATCGTGAGCCCGGACTGCGACAGCTGAACTATGTTCACGTTCGAGTGCTTCGCATCAGCGCTGACGAACACGCCCGCCGGGCCCTGCACGCCGAGCCGGGCGAAGTGCGCGAACACCGCCGGAAGCTGTGCGCTCGTCTTGAGAGCAGCGATGCTCTTGAGCTCCGGTGCGAGCGGCGCCGTTCCGAGCTGCTCGACCCGAGCGCTGTCCATGTAGCTCGCGTAAAGATCACCGACCTTTCGCTCCGGACTGCCTGCCTTCGCGTCGGACTTGCTCGCGCTTTCGAACAGCTCGTGAAGCGCAGTCCTGCTGTTCTCTCGCAGCTCCTGGAACGCGCCCCAGCTCGAGGCGTCCGCAGGAATCTCCGTCCTCTTGAGCCAGCCGCCATTCACGTATCGGAAAAAATCATCCTGCGGCCGCACCGTGTGGTCAAAGTTGGCGGTGTCGATGCCGCTCGTCAGCTGCGCGGCAGCGGGCATCGCAAAAACGGCGGTGATGATTGCTCCGAGCACTAATGGGGCGAGGAAGAGACGGATGCGCTGAATCACGTTGGGCCGGTCCGAGAAAGCTGGGTGAATGGGGCACGCGGCCGCGACACCCCATAGGGCGGCGCAGCTTCCTTTGCTTCCAGAACGAACGAGGCGGCCCGAGCGTTGGCAATCGCGTCACACCGGCATCGAGAGGCGGAAGGCGAGCCCAAGCGGATAGCTTGAGAGCCGATAGCCTTGAGAGGTGAGCCGCTACAGCCTCTTCTCGAGCATCCCTTTCCTACCGGCGAAAGGGATGCGCAGCGTCGCCATCGGTGCTGGCTCAAGGCTCCAGGCTTTCGGCACATCGTTTATAGCTTGGGCCCACCTTCCGCCTCTCGATGCAGACCGGCCTCGCGATGCTCGTGTAGGCAAGCTCAGGACTCAAGGCACACACCGGCCTCAGCCCAACTCCGAGGGTAAGCGGGTTACGACTCCCGAAGCGCCACCAGCGGCCCCACTCGCGCCGCACGGCGAGCCGGCAGGTAGCCCGCGAGCGCCGCGCTCGACCCCAGTACCACTAGCGCCGCAACGATGGAGGGCGCGTCGAGCAGCGCGACGTCGTAGAGTTGCGAGCGCAACAGACGCACCGCAGCGAGCGCGGCCGGCATGCCGATGATCACTCCGCCCGCAACCAGTAGCATCGCCTCGCCCAGTACGAGCCGAGTCACGTCACCAGGCTCCGCGCCCAACGCCATGCGCAGCCCGAACTCGCTGGTGCGGCGCGTCGTCGCGTATGTCATCACGCCGTACAGGCCGAGGGCAGCGAGCGCGAGGGCCAGCATGCCAAACACGCTCACCACGCGCGCCAGCAGCCTGTCCTGCGCGATCGACTCCTGAATGAGATCGGGAAGCGACTGCACCCTTAACGCCAGCGAAGGATCCGCACTCGCCAGCGATCGACGCACGATCTCGGTGAGGCTCCCGGGATCGCCAGCGCTCCTGACCTCGAGCGAAAATCTCCCCGGCATGTTGCGCATCTGGAAGGTGGAGAAGTATACGCGGCGCATCGGGTCGGCGCGCAGGCTCTGCTCCTCCACATCGGATACTATTCCCACGATCTCCGACGTCGCGCTGTCCGACGTCACGTGCGCGCCGAGTGCGCCGCCATGAGGAAAGAAAAACTTCGCTGCCGTTTCGTTGAGCACTGCCACCTTCTGCCCCGACTCGTTGTCGCGCGCCTCGAAGTCGCGTCCCTGCAGCAGGTGAGCGCCGATGGTGTGAAAGTAGGCGGGCCCCACGTCGTCGTACGCGATGCTGGTGTCAGCGTCGGTGCTCGCGGTGAATCCCTCCACCTGCATGTTCGTCCCCGACTCCGTGCCGGAGAAGATTCCATTTTCCGACAGCGTGACCGACTCGACGCCCGGAATTCGCGTCGCGCGAGCCGTGAGATCGCGCATGATCGACGCGAGTCGAGCGTCCTTGTAGCCTGCGCGCTCCGCATCCACGCTCACTAGCAGCAGCTGGTTGCGCGCAACGCCGATGTCGCTACCCTGGAGACGCTGCATGCTGCGAACGAGCATCCCCGTTCCCACGAGCAAGAGTACGGACAGCGCGACCTGCGCGATCACGAGCACCTTGCCCAGTCCGAGCTTTCCCGTGCCGCGTTCCGCGCTCGACACGCCGCGCCCCTGCGCGCGAAGCACTGTCGCGAGCTCCACTCTCGTCGCGCGGAGCGCCGGCACGAGGCCGAATATGATCGCCGTCGCAAGCGCGAGAAGAGCGGTGAACGCCAGCACGCGTCCGTCCATCCGCGCGTCGAGCGCCACTCCGCCCGTGAGAGCGATGAGTGCCGAGCTCCCCCAGACTGCGAGCAGCGCGCCCAGCGCCCCTCCCACGAGGGCGAGAAGCACGCTCTCGGTGAGCAGCTGCTGTACGAGCCGCAACCGGCCGGCGCCGAGCGCCATGCGGACACCTATCTCTCGCCCGCGCGCGGCCGCGCGCGCGAGCATCAGGTTGGCGAGATTCGCGCAGACAATTAGAAGCACCACGCCAACCGCGGCCATCAGGATGTACAGCGGGGCGGCGAACAGATGGCGGTAGTACGAGAATCCGCGCGCGCCTGATTCCACCTGGGCCGGCGACTGCCGCAGTCCGCTCTGGACGCTCACGCGCTCGCCCGCGCTCGCGTGATCGAGTATCGAGCGATTCTCGATTGCCCTGATCTCGGTGCGCGCCTGCGCGAGCGACACTCCGGGCGCTCGACGCCCCATGATGAGGAGCCAGCTAATGCTGCGATCGGTGAGCGACGGCGAGTTCGGCATGAGCGCCGGCTGCTCCATGATAGGCACCCAGAGATCCATACGTTGGCCGACGATGTCACCCGCAAAAGCCGCCGGTGCGACGCCAACGATCGTGAGCGGAACGCCGTTCACGGAAATCGTTCGGCCAACGGCTGAGCGCACGCCCGCGAATCGACTCTGCCAGTAGCCATAGCTGATCACGGCCACCGGCGCTCCGGCGGGAATGCGATCCTCATCGGGAGTGAATGTGCGGCCAGCAACCGCCGGCACTCCGAGCACCGAGAAGAAAGTCGCCGAGACGAAGCGGCCGTGCGGGTGCTCGGCCTCCGCCTGTCCCTTGTCCACCAGCACGTCCAGTCTATCCATGCGGCCCGACGCATACATCCCGCTCAGCGTGTGCGTCTGGTCGCGCACATCTGCAAACACAGGATACGACACGATGTCGTTACGCGGGCTGCCTTCGGAGAGCCCGCCAGTGCGCGCGGGGTTGCCGACAGTGACGAGCCGCTCCGGATTCGGCACGGGCAAGGTGCGCAGCAGCAGTGCGTCGATGAGCGTGAACGTCGATGTGTTCGCACCGATGCCCAGCGCGAGCGTGAGCAGCACGACCGCAGTGAAGCCCGCGTTCTGCCTCATGGCGCGAAGCGCGTAGAGCACGTCCTGCCTCAAATCGCTCAAATAGTTCGTCCGTCGCACGGCGCGCTCCTTCCCGTAGTCAATGTCCACACACTCGGCTCGCACTGCGCGCAAGTCGCCGAACTGTTCGATCGCCCGCTCGCGCGCAGCGTCGGGGTCGAGACCCGCGGCGATGAGCTTGCGCGTGCGCATCTCCACGTGGAACGCGAGCTCCTGATCCACGTCGCGCTCCACGTGCTTCGCGCCCTCGCCGAGCCGGAACACGAGGCGGCGCGATGCGCGGTCGGTCATGTCTGCTGCGGCGCCGTGGTCGTGCGCAGCGCGCGCGACGCCGCTTCCACGAACTGGTGCCACGTGGACGCGCCGGTATGCAGCTGCGCACGCCCGGTGCGGCTCAGGCGGTAGAACTTCGCGTGGCGGTTGTTTTCGGAGAGTCCCCAGTCCGCCTCGACCCATCCCTGTCGCTCGAGGCGGTGAAGGGCGGGGTAGAGCGTTCCCTCACCCACGAGCAGCGTCGCGCTGGTTGCGACCTCGATCCAGTCGGCCACGCCGTAGCCGTGCCGCGGCCCCCAGCTCAGCGCCTTGAGGATCAGGAGGTCAAGCGTGCCTCGCATGAGGCCAACGTCGATGTCGCTCATCGTCTCTCGCGTGTGGTGATGTCGGCAGCATAGCGCCGTTCCCATCGCCACGCAAGGGGAGTGCTGGCACCGACGCGCGGAGCCACGAATCGCATCGACCGATCACGGGTGCGCCCCCAGGAGATAGTCGACGACATCCGCCGCCGCATAGCTCGTTCGCGCTCCCAGAAACGATCCAATCGACAGGAGATCGTCGCCGCTGGTGAGAAGCGGCGGCTCCAGTGTGTCTTCATCCCGCAGCTGCGGCATGCCGATGTTCGCGACGAGCCCGTTGCACAGGCAGCGGCGGCCCTCCGTTTCAGCGAGCGTTCCGCCCTTCCTGATGTAGCTGTCAACGGGTTCGGCAGGACAGCGAAAGCCGATTCGGCCCTCTGCATCGCGGTACGCCGTACGCAGGTAGCCAAGATCGCACTTGCGAACACGCGCACGTGCGGCGATGTCGCTTCCCGGCCAGCTCACCACCTTGAACGGGAATCCCGTTGGCGACGCGCGCGGATCCGTGAGCACATCGATCTCGCCGCGCGCCGCGTGGGCGAGCACCTCGCGTTTGAGATTGTCGGCGAGGCCGGACTCTTCGCAATAAGCGAAGAGCGTCCCCACTTGCACGCCCGCAGCGCCCATGGCCCGTGCTTCACGGAGCCGCTCGGGCGAGCCCGCGCCGCCAGCGAGCCAGAATGGAACGCCAAGCTCGGCGACGCGCGCGAGATCGACGACGTCTCGCTCGCCGTACACCGGCTCGCCGCGGGCGTTGGTGTGCGGCTCGCCGCGCGGCGGCGCGTTGTGTCCGCCTGCCGTCGGACCCTCCACGACGAATCCATTCACGCGACCACTGGCTTTGCGTGCCAGCGTCGTCGCGAGCGAGCTGGCCGCAACGATGGCGATGAAGCGCGGTCGCGACAGGGGACGCGCGCGGGGCTCGACCCCGTGTGCGCGCGGGTCGAGCGAGAGGTACTCCGGCTCATCGCCCGGGGGTCCCTGCACGTCGAGGCGAAGCGTCGCCGGACGATGGTCTGCGAATGCGTCGAGAACGCCGGGAATCTCGCGCGGGATGCCGGCGCCCATCAGGACGTAGTCCACTCCAGCGAGCATCGCACCATAGATCGAGGCAAGGTTCGGGAGCTGCACCTTGGTCAGGAGGTTGATGCCGATCGGGCCGCCGTGGCTCTCCTTCGCGAGATGCACTTCCACGAAATTGGCGAGCATGGTGATCTGCTCACGCCCCGCGCTCACGACTTGCTTGTACATCGGCAGCAGCCTGTACGGCTGGCCCGCCGGCCGCCCCTCCGGAAGAAAATAGCGCCGGAGGACGTTCACGCTCACGTGAGCAATCGGGAAGTGGTCCATCGCTCGCCGGACATGCCCGCCCACATCGCCGTCCTGAAGGCGCCGAACGAGAATCGTGTCGAGCGCGGTACCCGACACCACGCCCATCTGTCCTCGGCGCGCCACGGCTCGCGCGAGTCGCCAGTTCGATACTCCGGCGCCCATGCCGCCCTGGATGATGGGTGGGAACGGCGAGCAAGAGCAGGCAGCAGTCATGTGTGCGGACGGGGAACGAGGATCGATGGGCCGGCAGGGCGAGAGGGAATTCCGTGATCCCGAATTCGGCATCGTCCGCAGCATCGCATCGTTGGCGTGCGCTGTCTGTCGGGCGATGGAGGAACCGGCCTGAGGATTCCCCTTACACGCCGAAGGGAGAATCCCTGACAACGCCATCCGCCTCCCGGCTCGTGTATCATGGTGCACCGCGGAGAATCCCGATAAAATTTCTTTGCAATGAACTGTCGAACGAAATTCGGTCGCACAGCCCTGCGCGTGATCTTGCTCATGCTCGGTGCGACATCCGTTCTGGCGCAGGAAGATCCCGTGCGCCGGGTCGCCAACATCGTCAGCGTCGCGGTCGCAGAGTATGGCAAGGGCGTGGACGCTCAGGGCAGGCGCGTGGACGCCGCCGAGCAGCAGGAGGCGGTCGACTTTCTTCGCGAGGCCCGTAGCGGTGCCGCGGCCCTCACCGGCGATCAAATGGCGAACGCGCGTGCGGTGCTCGATTCGCTGATCGGTGCGGCGGAGGCGGCTCGCCCGCCGCGGGAGCTCGCGGCGATGCAGCAGCGATTCGCGGCGCTGCTCGGATCGCGGGCAGCGCTGGAAGTGCCGCGCTCCTCCATCGACGTTATCGAGGGGCGCGCGCTCTTCGACAAGCGTTGCGCGTCCTGTCATGGCGCACTCGGAAAAGGCGACGGGCGCGCGGCGGCGGGCATCGTTCCCAAGCCGCCCGCCATCGGCGATCCCGTCACGATGCGAAATGTGACTCCGGCGATGATGTACCGGATCACATCCGTCGGCATTTCCGGCACGCAGATGACCGGCTGGGCCGATGTCCTCACGCCAGAGCAGCGCTGGAACGTCGTGTGGTATCTGATGTCACTCCGCTACTCGCAGGCGCAGGGCGCGACAGGCGAGACTGTCTTCTCGCGCGACCTCCGCGCGCGGCCGCCCGAGATCGGCTCGTTCGCGTGGCAGGTGGAACAGAGCGACGACCAACTCGCGCGACAGGTCAGGCTCGGCACGCTCGGCACGCAATTGCCGCAAGGGAGCGCGTTCACCGATGATGAAGTGGAGAGCATCGTCGCGTATTTGCGCGTGCTCCCCATCCGTGCGCCCGCAGCGCGCGCGCACGCCACCTGCGACAGCGTTGACGTGGCCGTCGTCGCGCGCAACGTGCGAGCGCTCCTGGAACAGTCGCTCGCGGCGGCGAAGCATGGTCGCGTCGGCGACGCCGGCGAACGCGCGTTCGACGCGTACATCGCCTTCGAGCCACTCGAGACTCGCGCGCGCGCGAAGAATCCGGGGCTCGTCGCCTCCGCGGAGCGACTGTTCGCGGACTTCAAGGGCGCCGTGCGGAGCGGCGACATCCGCGGCGCGGAGCGCGCGCGCACCGCGATCGAAGCCGAACTCCCCGCCATCGTCGAGCTGACGAACCCGACGGGCAGCGTGAGCGATGCATTCTGGCAATCGTTCCTGATCATTTTGCGCGAGGGATTCGAGGCGATCCTCGTCGTCGGAGCCGTCGTCGCATTTCTGCTCAAGACCGGGCATCGCGAGCGCCTCCGCTCCATCGGGCTCGGCGTCGGGCTCGGCCTCGCGGCGAGCGCCCTCACCGCCGTGGTGCTCGAGACCGCACTCGCCGCAGTGCCCGCGAGCAGCGAAATCATCGAAGGGGTGACGCTGCTCGTTGCGGTTGCGGTGCTCTTTTCCGTGAGCTACTGGCTCATTTCGCGCGTCGAAGCCGCGAAGTGGCAGCAATTCATCCGCGGTAGGGTCACCGCGGCGCTCGAGCAGGGCGGCGGTCGCGCGCTCGCGTTCGTGGCCTTTCTCGCCGTGTATCGCGAGGGCGCCGAGACTGCGCTGTTCTACCAGGCGCTGTTCACCGAGGGCGGACAGCTCGCGCTACCGATCGTCATGGGCATCGTCGCCGGCTTCGCGGCGCTCGCGATCATTTTCACGCTCTTCTATCGTTTCGGCGTGCGCATTCCGCTCCGGCCGTTTTTCGGCGTGACGAGTCTTCTGCTCTACTACATGGCGTTCGTCTTCATGGGGAAGGGCATCCGCGAGCTGCAGGAGGGAAATGTCATACCGATCTCCCGGCTCCCCGGGCTCCCGAGCGTGGAGGCGTTGGGTATCTACCCCACGTGGGAGACCCTGCTCGCGCAACTCCTGATGCTGGCGCTGCTCGTCTTCGCGCTCGTGAAGACTCTCTGGCCAAGGCGATCGGCGGCGCCATAGGTCTGCGTTGCCTCGATCTTCGCAATCCTCGTCGCGGAGGGCGCAAGAGCGGCTTCGTTCCGGTTTACTCAATCCCCGTCGCGTCGTCCAGACCGCGAACTTCCGCCGACAGCGTCGCGAAGTCCGGATGCGATCGCAGCTTACTCCATCCCGGCTGCGCAAGTATCCCCCATGCGCTCATCTCGTGCGCGCGAAGTGCCACGGCCGCCAATCGGAAGCCCTCGTCGTACTCGCCTAGCGCGAGATGCGCGCGCGACAGAAGCGAGCAAGGGACGTAGTGCGAGCCATCCCTGTTCGCGAGCTCGGCCAGGATGTTGCGAGCGTCACCGCTCGCGCCGGCCTCGGCGTACGCGAACGCCAGCGATGCGAGCCACCACGGATTGTGCTTGACCGACTCTACGGCCTGCTCGAGTGTCTCAACTGCCGCGGTGGTATTGCCGAGGGCGAGCTGGCACCAGCCAAGAATCCAGAGCGCGGTGGGGCGGCCGGGATCCAGCTCGAGCACGCCGTTGAGGATGCGCACGGCATCAGAGTGGTGTCCTGCGAGGTGATGTACGAACGCTGCGCTGGTGTGCACCACCGGTGACAACGGCTCGACCGACATCCCATGCGCCGCGGCCGCGAGGCCCTCGGCCAAGCGACCGCGCTGCGCGAGGAGCTGTCCCATCCACACGTACGCCATGGGCAGCAACGGGTCGATGTGAAGCGCGCGTCTGAAATGACGCTCGGCGCGACGCAAATCCCAACCGAACCACATCTCGTACGTGGCCACCGACACGTGCGCCTCGGCGAGCGTATCATCCAGCGAGAGCGCGCGCTCCGCGGCGTCGTGCATGCGCGTACGCGCGTCAGCAGGCGGGAGAGCCATGAAGAGCGCGAGAATTCCGCTCGAATCAGCGATGCCGCAGTACGCCAGCTGATAGTCGGGATCGAGCTCGATTGCCTCACGATAGCACTCCAGGCTGCGCCACAGTGCGGGCTCCTGGCGGCGGTTGAAGAAGTACCGTCCGCGCAGATACAGCGTATACGCGGCCACATTCGTGGAGTGCCGCGCGTGCACCTTCGCCGAGTCGCTGTCTATGAGCTGGAGTCTGAGTGCACTCACGATCGAGCTCGTGATCTCGTCCTGGATGACGAAGATGTCCGCGGCATTGCGGTCAAACCGATCCGACCAGAGCGGTGCGGCGTCCTCGGCCCGTACCAGCTCGGCGCCGATGCGCAGCCGATTCTCCGATTGGCGAACATTGCCCGTGAGGAGTGTCTGCACGCGAAGCCGCGCTCCGGCGAGTTTCGGGTCAGGCGTTTGTCCCTTGTACGCGAAGCACGATGCGCGTGCGGCCACACGTAGCCCCGGCAGCCTGCCCAGTGCCGTCATCAATTCTTCGGTGAGGCCATCAGACAGGTAGTCATTGGACCGGTCTGCGCTCATGTTCGAAAATGGGATCACTCCGATCGACGATGCATGCGTCGATTGCGGGGCGACTTCCCGCGCCAATCCACCAAGCGCGAGCGCGTCGAGCTCTCGCAGCACGTCGAGCGCGAGCTGCGGGCGATCGTCTGGATTCTTGCTCAGGCAGCGCATCACCAGCTGCTCGAGCGCAGCCGGCACGTCCGCACGCGAATACGAGAGCGGCGGTGGCTCCTCGATGAGGTGCGCCGCGAGCACCGCCGGCGTGGGCCGCGAGCCGAACGGAGCCTCGCCCGTCAACATTTCGTACGCCGTAACGCCCAATGCGTAGAGGTCGGCACGCTGGTCTATCGTGGGATCTACGGCGATCTGCTCGGGCGACATGTACTCGGGGGTGCCGATGGCCATGCCCACCTGCGTGAGCGTTGGATGTGAGGAGGGCACCCGTGCCGCGACGATGGCCTTGGCAATGCCAAAGTCGGTGACGACGGCCGAGCCGCCAGTGAGCATCACGTTGTCCGGCTTGATGTCGCGATGCACGATCGACTGCAAGTGCGCGAACGCAAGCGCCTTGGTGATGTCGCGCAGGATGTCCACGCACTCCGCAATCGCTATTGGCCCTCGCGTCAGGCGCTCGCGGAGCGACTCGCCGTCGATGAACGGCATGATGTAGTAGGGCAGTGTGCCGCACACCCCCGCGCCCAGAACGGTGACGATGTGCGGATGGTGCAGGCGCGCCGACAGCAGGATTTCGCGGCGAAAGCGCTCGGCATTCAACTCGGCATCGAGATCGGCCGTGAGCAGCTTGATCGCTACGCGCCGCGCAAGAGCGAGCTCGATCGCCTCGAACATGCGAGACATCCCGCCGCCGCGCAGCTCGCGAGTGATCCGATATCCCGCGCCGAGACACGCCTGCAATTCGTTCTGCGGTCCCGTGTCCATGGCCACCTCGTCTTGCCTGCGATTCGAACGCCAGAGCGGCTCGGGCAGCGCCGGCGGGATGCCGGCGAGCCCGATCGCCCTCACGAATGCGACGCTACCGTGGCGGAGTCGGGCACGGCCCGCTTCCGGACGCGAAAATGCACCTTCGCGACGATTCCCAACGATTCGTTGCGCTTCACCTTCAACACAATCGCCTCTGCGTCGGTCGCCGTCACGGTCGAGATGGTCACGAATTCCTCTTCGTGAGCCGCAAACACGCCGAGTAACAGCTTGCGCCCCATGCTTCCACTGTTAACCCCTTCCGACGCCGACGCCTCTGAAACGATGGAAATGGGGATCGTGATGAGAGACGCGCCGTTGGACTTGTCTCGCAAGGTGATCATGGAGTCATCGATCACCAGGGTGCCCTTCATCTTCCGATCCATTCCGGCACGACCGCTGACGTACTCCACATCGCGAAAGCTGTCCTGTGCCGCGACCACTGCCGGAATTGCGACCGTGAGCGCGGCCAGAATGAGGATGAGGCGCTGCATGTAACCTCCTGCGCAGAGGGATT
>JANWLO010000143.1 GCA_025450815.1 Gemmatimonadaceae bacterium | reverse complement strand
TCGATCGAATGCATGATCTTCTCGTGCGGCATCGTGCCGACGCTCATCTGCATGAGAAAGCGCTGGTGGCCGAAGAGCTCGTGCGCCCACAGAATCTTGTCGATCACGCTCTGCGGGTCTCCCACGAACAGCGCGCCCGCTGGCGATCGTTCCGCGTCGAATCGCGCGCGCGTTGGCGGCTGCCAGCCGCGCTCGCGCCCGATGCGACCCATCACATCGAGGTAGGGCGGCCACGCCTCATCCGCCGCCTGCTCGGACGTGTCCGCGATGTAGCCGTGCGAGTTGATGCTCACCGGCAACGCGGCGGGATCATGACCCGCGCGCCGGGCGGCCTCGCGGTAGAGCTCCACGAGCGGCGCGAAGCGCGCCGGCTCGCCGCCGATGATCGCAAGCGCCATCGGGAGTCCGAGCGTCGCCGCGCGCACCACCGACTGCGGCGTGCCGCCCACGGCGATCCACACCGGCAGCGGATCTTGCAGCGGACGCGGATATACCGGGAGCCCGTGAATCGCCGCGCGATGCGTGCCGGTCCAGTCCACGCGCTCGCTCTTTCGCAGCGCGAGCAGCAGATCGAGCTTCTCGGCGAACAGCTCGTCGTAGTCGTTCAGATCGTAGCCGAACAGCGGGAACGACTCCACGAACGAGCCGCGCCCCGCCATGATCTCCGCGCGCCCGGACGAGAGCAGGTCGAGCGTCGCGAAATCCTGGAACACGCGCACCGGATCGTCGGAGCTGAGCACGGACACTGCGCTCGTGAGACGGATGTGCTTCGTGCGCGCCGCGCCCGCGGCGAGTACCACCGCGGGCGACGACACCACATAGTCCGGCCTGTGGTGCTCGCCCACGCCAAAGACATCGAGCCCCAGCTCGTCGGCGAGCTTCATCTCCTCGAGCAGGTCGGCGAGCCGCTGCTCCGCGCTCACCAGCTTCCCCGATTCCGCGTCCGGCGTGCGTTCCGCGAAGGTGTAGATGCCGATTTCCATTCGGTTCTCTCGCGGCGTTACGCGGCGGCCTGCGGCCGGCGCGCGAGGAGATTCGCAACGCCGCCGATCGCGCCGATCGCGAGTACGCCGACCGTGAGCGCAGGGGTTACGTGAGCCTGGAGTCCGAGCACCGCGTCGAGTGAATACGCGCCGAAGCCCGTGAGCGCGAGCGCGGCTGCGCCGGCGCCGTAGAGCAGCGGCACCTCGAATCCATTCGCGGCGGCGAAGAGTCCGTTCTTGCCGTGCACGCTCACTGCGGCGACGATCATCACCGCGACCATGAGCGCGGGGCCGATCGGACCGAGAAAGCCGAGCGCGACGAGCAGGCCGCTCGCGATCTCGGTGGCGGATGCGAGGGTGGCGAACAACCGTCCGGGGCGGAAGCCCATGGTATCGAAGAAACCGCCGGTGGCCGCGAGGCCGTGGCCGCCGAACCAGCCGAAGAGCTTCTGCGCGCCGTGGGCGGCCATGAGGAGTCCGAGCACGAGGCGGCCGATCAGCAGTCCGGCTCCAAGCTGGGCGACATTGAGTACGAGATTCTGCATTGGTGGGGTCCGAAGAGGTTTAGAACGAATTGCCTGTTATAACAACTATCTGGCCGGCGAAAAAGTTCACGGCACCTCCCGGATGACCTCCAGATTCCGTACGAGCACCGCGAGCGCCCGCGAGGGCAGGCGCTCCGCGCGCCCCCGTCCGAAGGCCGCCAGGGCGGGAGTCGCCTGCGTGAGCACCCGCCTCCCTTTTGGCGTGATGCGCGCGGCAACGTGCCGGCGGTCGCCCGCGTCGCGCTCCTTGCTGAGCAGCCCCGCCTCCTCCATGCGGTCCAGCAGCCGCGAAACGTCCGGCACCCGTGACACCAGCC
This sequence comes from Gemmatimonadaceae bacterium, assembly GCA_025450815.1. Taxonomy (GTDB): domain Bacteria; phylum Gemmatimonadota; class Gemmatimonadetes; order Gemmatimonadales; family Gemmatimonadaceae; genus FEN-1250. The sequence continues at coordinate 3,474 of JANWLO010000143.1, read as the reverse complement.
GCTCCGCCACCTCTCGCCCGCACAGCCCTCGGCCCCCCGCGCCGCGCAGGATGCGCAGAACATTGTATTGCGTTGGCGTGATCCCGTGCGGTCGAAGGGCCTCGGTCATTCCATGGTCGAGCACCGTCGCCGTGCGGAGGATCGACAGCAGCGCCTCGTCCGCCGGCCGCGCGAAGGGCTTGCGCTGGCGGATCTCCTCCTGAAGTTTGGTCATGGGGGCAAAATAGCTGTTATAACAGGCGATTTCAAATTGGGGAACGGGGGCACGCTGTGAGCCTGCGACCCGACAGCTTTGAGTCTTGAGCTTGCCTGCGCGCATCGCGAGGCAGGTCTGGACCGGGAGGCGGAAGGCGGGCCCCAGCTATAAGCTTGTGAGCTGATGGCTTTGAGCCGTCAGCTTGCGCCGGTGGCAGTCCCGCACATCACCTTCGCCTGCAGGAAAGGGATGCTCGAGAGGCGACGGTAAGAGCTCAAGCCTCACAGCTATCGGCTCTCATGCTATCTGCTTGGGCTCGCCTTCCGCCTCTAAATGCCGGTGTCCATCGCGATGCCGAGAGTGGGCTCCTCCCGTACTCGCCCCCGTCGCTTGATCCAGCTCTGCACCTGATCGAGGTACGTGTAGAACACCGGCGTAACGTACAACGTCACCAGCTGCGAGAACGCCAGCCCGCCCACCACCGCTACGCCCAGCGGCCGCCGCGTCGCCGCGCCAGCGCCCCACCCGATCGCGATCGGCAGCGCACCCATTAACGCCGCCATCGTCGTCATCATGATCGGCCGGAAGCGCACGCTCGCCGCCTTCACGATCGCCTGAGCCGGCGCGCTGTGATCCGTGCGCTCCGCCTCGATCGCGAAATCGATCATCATGATCGCGTTCTTCTCCACGATGCCGATGAGCATGATCATCCCCACCAGACTGTAAACGTCCAGATCCAGTCCGAACATCCATAACGTCACGATCGCCCCGAACACCGCGAACGGAAGTCCCGACAAAATCGTGATCGGATGGATGTAGCTCTCGTACAGCACGCCCAGAATGATGTAGATGACGAACACCGCGAGGGCGAGCAGCAGCGTGAGCCCCTGCTGCGTCCCCATGAACGCATTCGCGAGCCCGGAGAAACTGGCCGCAACCGTGTTCGGCAGCGTCGCCTTCGACTCCTTCTCCACCTCCGCTACCGCGGTGCCAAGCGAAACTCCGGGCACGAGATCGAACGAGATCGTCACCGCCGGCAGCTGGCCCGAGTGATTCACCGTCACCGGTCCGGTTCCGAGCCGGAACTTCGCGACGGCGCTGAGCGGCACCACCGTCCCCTGCGTCGATCGCACCCACAGCGATCCCAGCGATGGAATGTCCTGCTGGAATTCGGGGAGTAGCTCCATCACCACCCAGTACTCGTTCGTCGACGTGTAGATCGTCGACACCTGCCGCTGGCCGAACGAGTCGTAGAGCGTGTTCTCGATCTCCGTCGCCGACACGCCAAGCTGTCCGGCCTGCGCGCGGTCGATGTCGACGGTCACCTGCGGATTGTCAATGAGCAAATCGCTCGTGACGTTCGCGAGCTCCGGCAGTTTGCGCAGCCTCGCCTCGAGACGGCTCGCCGCGCTGTTCAGCGCAACGATGTCGCCGCTCTGCAGCGTGTACTGGTACAGACTCTTGGATGTGAGCCCGCCAATCGAGATCGCGGGCGGATTCTGGAGGTACACCGAGATGTCCGGCACCCCCGCGACTTCGCGCGACAGCTCGCGCGCGATGTCGTCCGCGTTGTGCGAGCGCTCGGACAACGGCTTCAGATCGATCGTGAGCTGCCCCTGATTGGCCGCGGCGCTCGTCCCCACACTCGACGTCACCGCCTTCACGTCCGGATTCTGCGAAATGATCTCGGCGATCCGCTGCTGTCCCGCGATCAACGAACTGTACGACACTCCCTGCGCCGCCTCCGTCGTGGCCAGCAGCTGCCCAGTGTCCGTGCTCGGGAACAGCCCCTTCGGCATCGCCATGAAAATCCACACCGTGGCCACGAGGATCACCGCCGAGAAGATCAGCGTGTCCCTCCGGCGCTCCATCACCCAGTCGAGACTTCGCTCGTAGCCGTGCAGCAGCCGCTCGTAGATCCGCTCCGTAGCCTGATAGAGCTTCCCCTGCGTCGCCTGATGCGTCGCTCTCAGGAATCGGCTCGACAGCATGGGCGTGAGCGTGAGCGACACGAACCCAGACACGAGAATCGCCACGCCGATCGTCACCGCGAACTCGTGGAACAGCTTCCCGATGATCCCGCCCATGAACATGATCGGGATGAACACCGCCGCGAGCGAGAGCGTCATCGACACGATCGTGAATCCCACCTCGCTCGCCCCATCGATCGCCGCCTGCATCGGCGTCTTCCCCATCTCCAGATGGCGCACGATGTTCTCCAGCATCACGATCGCGTCGTCCACCACGAAGCCTACCGCGAGCGTGAGCGCCATCAGCGACAGATTGTCGAGGCTGTAGTTCAGAACGTACATCACCGAGAAGGTGCCGATGATCGACATCGGCAGCGCCAGGCTCGGGATCACCGTCGCCGACAGATTTCGCAGGAAAAGGAAAATCACGAGCACCACCAGCACGAGCGTGAGCTCGAGCGTGAAGGTGACGTCGTGCACCGAGTCCTCGATCGTCGTCGCGCGATCGAACAGCACCTGCACGTGCACCGACGGCGGGATCTCCGACTCCACGCGTGCGAGCGCCGCCTTGGCCGCGTTCGATACGGCGACGGTGTTCGTTCCCGGCTGCCGCTGGATCGCGAGGACGATCGCGCGCTGCCCGTCGTACCAGCTTGCGGTCTTGTTGTTCTGCACGTCGTCCGAGATCCGCCCCACGTCCGACAGGTGCACCGGCGCGCCGTTGCGGTACGCAACCACCATGTCGCGGAACGCAGCCGCGTTCTCCAGCTGCCCCGTCGCCGTCACGGTGAGCGCCACCTTCGGCCCCCACAGCACGCCCGTTGGCAGATTGACGTTCTGATTCGTCACCGCCGTCGTGATGTCTTCCAGCGCGAGATTGCGCGAAGCGAGCTGCCGCGGATCCAGCTGGATGCGCACGGCGTACTTCTGCGCGCCGTACACGAGTACCTGCGCCACGCCGCCCACCATCGACAACCGCTGCGCGATCGTCGTCTCCCCGTACTCGTCCAGCGCCGAGATCGGCACCTCGTTGCTCGTGAGCGCCAAGGTCAGAATCGGCGCGTCCGCCGGGTTCGTCTTCTGGTACGACGGCGGCAGAATCCCCTGCGGCAGCTGCCGGAGCGTCTGCGTGATCGACGCCTGCACGTCCTGCGCAGCCGCATCGATGTTCCGGTCCAGCGAGAACTGCACGACGATCTGCGTCTGCCCGAGGCTCGACGTGCTCGTCATGTTGTCGATCCCCGCGATCGTCGAGAACTGTTTCTCGAGCGGCGTCGCCACCGTCGCCGCCATCGTCGCCGGACTCGC
>JANWLO010000142.1 GCA_025450815.1 Gemmatimonadaceae bacterium | reverse complement strand
GAGCGCACGACTTCCTCGAAGTACACCGCGAGCGGTGAGTTCGCCGTGAGCACCTCGATCTCGGCCGGCGTCAGCTTGTACTCCGCTGCGAATCGCTCCTGCTTCGCGACGGGCAGCTCCGGAAGCTCTGTGCGCACTCGATCGATCCACGCGCGCGCGAGCACGAGCGGCGGCAGGTCGGGTTCGGGGAAATAGCGGTAGTCGTGACTCTGTTCCTTGCTTCGCGCCGGACGCACCTCGCCGCGATTCGCATCCCATAGCATCGTCTGCTGGTGCACCCTCCCGCCCGCCGCGAGAACCTCGCATTGCCGAGCGAACTCCACCTCGAGCGCGCGCTCGACGCCCGAGAACGAGTTCATGTTCTTCACTTCGGTCTTGGTGCCGAGCGCAGTCTCGCCGCGGAGCCGCGCGCTTACGTTGGCGTCGACGCGCAGGCTTCCCTCTTCCATGTTCGCGTCGCTCACGCCTGTGTATTCGATCACCTGCTTGAGCGCGCGCAGATACGCGCCGGCCTCGCGCGCGGAACGCATGTCGGGCTCACTCACGATCTCGATGAGCGGAACGCCGGAGCGATTGAGATCGATCGCTGTTGCGTTGGGATAGCGGTCATGGATGGATTTTCCCGCATCCTCCTCCATGTGCACGCGCGTGATGCGCACCGTGACCGGCGTGCCATTCGAGGTCAGTTCGATGTCCAGCCTTCCGTGCTCGGCGAGGGGCCGGTCGAATTGCGAGATCTGATAGCCCTTCGGCAAATCAGGATAGAAATAGTTCTTGCGCGCGAAGATCGACGTTTCGTTGATCGTGCAACCGAGCGCAAGCGCAGCGCGCACGGCGAGCCGCACTGCTTCCTCGTTCAGCACGGGAAGCGCGCCGGGGAGCGCGAGACAGACCGGACACGTATTCACGTTCGGAGCCGCACCGTACGACGCGTCGCAGCTGCAGAACGCCTTCGTGCGCGTGAGTAGCTGCACGTGGACCTCGAGTCCCACGACCATTTCGTAGCGGTCCGTGACTGTGCTCATGCGGGTGCCTTGCGCGCCGTCTCGAGCGCGTACGCGCCACGAAACATCGTCTGCTCGTCGAAGTGACGCGCGATGAGCTGCCCGCCGGCGGGCAGCCCGTCGACGTCGCCGATGGGCACCGAGATCGCGGGCACTCCGGCCAGATTCGCCGTGGCCGTGAAGATGTCGTTGAGGTACATCTCGTACGGATCGGACTTGGCGCCGAACTCGAACGCCGTGCTCGGAGTCGTGGGCGTGAACAACAGATGCACGCCCGAATCGAAGACATCGCAAAAATCCTTCGCGATGAGCGTGCGCACCTGCTGAGCCTTCCGATAGTACGCATCATAGTAGCCGGCCGAGAGCACGTAGGTTCCGAGCAGGATGCGGCGCGTGACCTCGGGTCCGAATCCGCGCGTGCGCGTGGAGTCGTACATCTCGCGGAGTCCCTTCGCCTCGATGCGGAGTCCATACCGCACGCCATCGAATCGCGCGAGATTCGACGACGCCTCGGCCGGCGCGATGATGTAGTAGACGGGAATTGCGAGGTCGGTATGCGGCAGCGATACGTCGCGCACCGTCGCGCCACGCGCGCGCAGGCCGTCCAGCGCTTCGTCGCAGAGGTGCAGAATGCGCGAGTCGAGCGATGATGGAAAGTATTCACGCGGTCGTCCGATCACGACGCCGGCGAGATCGTTCGTCCTCGCCTTTCGATAGGAGCCCACCGGACAATCCGCGCTCGTGGCGTCGCGAGGATCGCGGCCGGCGATCACCTCGAGCGCGAGCGCGGCGTCATCCACGGTGGTGCCGAAGACGCCGACCTGATCGAGCGACGACGCGAAGGCGACGAGACCGAAGCGGCTCACGCGCCCGTACGTGGGTTTCACGCCGACTATTCCGCAGTACGACGCGGGCTGCCGCACCGATCCGCCGGTCTCGGAGCCGAGCGCGATCCGGACTATTCCGGCGGCGACCGATGCCGCGGAGCCACCGGAGGATCCGCCGGGCACGCGCGTGCGATCGATCGGATTGAGCACGGGTCCGTACGCGCTGTTTTCGTTCGAGCTGCCCATCGCGAACTCGTCGCAGTTGGTCTTGCCCACGAGCACGGCGCCGGCGTCGCACAGTCGAGTAATGACCGTTGCCTCGTACGGGCTGACATATCCCTCGAGGATGCGCGAGCCGCAAGTGGTCTGCAGATGTGTCGTCGCGATGTTGTCCTTCGCGAGGAACGGGACTCCCGCGAGCGCGCCGGCCTGCGGGAGCGCATCGACCGCTGCCGCGTCGGCGAGCGCGCGAGCTTCGTCAGTCCACAGTACGCAATTCAACCCGTTAGGCCCGGCATCGACGTCCGCCATGCGACGATACGCGTCAAGGACCGCGCCCACGGCGTTCGCGCTCACTCTGACAGCTCGTCGTCGCCGCTGTCCTCGTGCGTCGCGAGGCGCGGCACGAGGAAGAATCCATCGCGCAATTGCGGCGCGAACGATGCGATCGGATGCACGAGCGCGATTGGCGGCCCCAGGTCTGCGCGCAGTGGCATGTTCGCGTCGCCGGCGCCCGCCACGGCGGTCACGCTCGACGTGTCGACCCTTCCGAGCACGCCCATGTGCGAGAGAATGTCGTTGAGCTGCGACACGAGCTCCGGAATGCGACTCTCGGGAACCGCGAGACGAGCGAGCGCGGCGACGTGGCGCACATCATCGGGGCCGATCGTCATTATTCGAAGCCTCGCTCGAGTCCGGCGTATTGCACCACCAGCCGCTTCGTGCCGATGGTCTCGTCGTCGAAGCTCACCGTGACCTTCATGTCGCGCGCGACGCCTGTGAGCTCAGTGACTGTGCCCGAGCCGAAGCGCGCGTGCCGCACGCGCTCGCCCTTCACGAGGCGAGGCGCGTCCTGCGACGCCTCGATGTCGCTGTCGCCGAACGAACGATCGACGTCCCGACCCGGCCTGCGCGACATCGCCGACTGCATCGGCACCGCGCGCGTGCTGCCGCGCAGGCGGAATGTCGCGCGCTGCGTGAGAAGTGCGGGCGGAATGGGCTGCAGAAAGCTCGACGGAATGCTCTGCAACGTCTCCCCGTTCCGGCGCCGGCTGCGCGCGTGCGAGAGATAGAGCTTCTGCATCGCACGCGTGATACCGACGTAGAAGAGGCGGCGCTCCTCCTCGAGCTCATCCGGCATGTCGTGGGTGCGACGCAGCGGGAAGAGGCCCTCTTCGAGCCCGGTGATGAACACCGCCGGGAACTCGAGCCCCTTCGCATTGTGCAGCGTCATCATCGTGACCGCATCGCGGTCGGGATTCTGGCGATCGAAATCGGTGCTGAGGGACGCGTGCTGCAGGAAGCGATCGAGCGGCGTGCGTCCGAGCTCTCCGCCCTCATCCGCGACGGTCTCGGCGGCGACCGATATCAGCTGGTCGACGTTGTCGAGACGCTCGAGTCCCTCCGGCCCCCCGGCCTTGAGATGATCCGCGAAGCGCGTCTCGATGATCAGATTGCGCAGCAGCTCGTCGACGGCGCTGTCGGCCGCGAGATCGTTCTGGCGGCGGATGAGCGCAGCGAAGTCCGCGAGCGCCTGCCGGGCGGCCGGGCGGAGCATCGAGAGACGGGCGCCATCGCTCGCGATCTCGAGCATCGGGCGCCCGGCTTCGTGCGCAACAGCTGCGAGGACCTCGAGCGTCGCGTCCCCGAGTCCGCGTCTCGGCACGGACACGGCGCGCAGGAACGCTTCGTTGTCGGAAGGGTTCGCGATGAGCTTGAGGTAACCCATGAGGTCGCGGATCTCGCGGCGGTCGTAGAAGCGCACCGCGCCGATGAGCCGGTACGGGATCGCGCGCTTGTGCAACGCCTCTTCGAGCGCGCGGCTCTGCGAGTTCGTGCGATAGAGGATTGCGATGTCGCGCAGCTTGAGTGCGCGTGCCCCGCCGCTCAGCGAAATGACCTCTTCGGCGACGAACTCCGCCTCGTCGCGCTCATCGAGCGTGGCTACCGCGGTCACCGGGTCGCCGGAGCCGAGCGTGGCGCGAAGTGTTTTCCCGCGACGGCTGGTGTTCGCGCTGATGACCGCGTTGGCGAGATCGAGTACTTGCGGTGTGGAGCGATAGTTCTCCTCGAGCCGCACTACGGCGGCCGATGGAAAGTCGCGCTCGAAGTCGAGAATGTTTCGAATGTCCGCGCCGCGCCAGCCATAGATGCTCTGATCGTCGTCGCCTACCACCAGCAGGTTACCCTCGCCGCCAGCGAGGAGCTTCACGAACTGGTACTGCGCACGGTTCGTGTCCTGATACTCATCGACGAGCAGAAAACGGAAGCGCTCGCGATACGCGGCAACGCGATCCGGATTCTCCTGGAGCACGCGCACGGGGAGCACGAGCAGATCGTCGAAGTCCACTGCGTTCGCCCCGCGCAGCGTGCGCTCGAGATCTTCGTACACGAGCGATGCTGCCTTGCTGAGCGGATCCATAGCGAGCGTCGCGTACTCGGCCGGCGAAACCAGCGCGTTCTTCGCGCCGGAGATCGCGCCTCGAATCGCCTTTGGCGTCCACTGCTTCGTCGAGATCCTGAGGCGGTCCATGACTCGTCGTACTGCGGCTAGCGAGTCATCCTCGTCGTAGATCGTGAAGCTTGCCGTTCGTCCCACCAGGTGCGCCTCGCGTCGCAGCATCCGCGCGCCGATCGCGTGGAAGGTGCCAACCCACATGCCGTTGGGCGTGTCGCCCACGAGGCGTGCGATGCGCTCGCGCATTTCCCCAGCGGCCTTGTTGGTGAACGTGACCGCGAGGATGTGCGCGGGATCCACGCCGTGGTGGTCGATGAGTCGCGCGATGCGTGTTGTCAGCACGCGCGTCTTTCCCGAGCCGGCGCCGGCGAGCACGAGAATCGGACCTTCAAAGTGGAGAACGGCCTCGCGCTGCGCGGGATTCAGCGACGCAAGCGCACTTTCGGTGACTTCGGTGGTGGGGGAGCTGCTCATCCCTGAAGTATAATGTCGAACGTCGCGCCTTTCTCCGACGGTGCGAGAGTCAGTCGACCACGATGATTCTCCTCCGCAATTCGTTTCGCGAGCGAGAGCCCGATTCCCCATCCCGACTCCTTCGTCGAGAAGCCAGCTTCGAAAATTCGGTTGCGCATCTCGCGCGGAATTCCCGGACCATCGTCGGCCACGCGCAGCCGCACGCGATCGGGATCGAGGCGCTTGGTCGTGATGTACATGCGGCCGCCGCGACCTGCCAGCGCGTCGAGCCCGTTCTTGACGAGTACCTCGAGCGCCCATTCGAGCAACACCTCGTCGCCCTCGATCGTGAGCGGCTCGTTGCCGCCCGAGGCGACGATCGTGACGCGATGCGCGAGGGTTGGTACGCGCGCCTGGAAGTAGTTGCCCACGCGTACGACCAACGCGCCCAGATCGACGAGGTCGCGCCGCGGCGGCCGGCCGATGCGCTCGAATCGGTGCGAAACGCGCTGCAGGCGCTCGAGATCGCCCTCCATGTGCGCGATGGCGGACGCCGAGATGGAGTCATCGCTCTGCTCTCGCAGCAGCTCGATCCATCCGCTCAGGCTCGAGAGCGGCGTCGCGAGCTGATGCGCGGACTCGCGCGCCATTCCCGCCCACACTCGCTCACGATCCGCACGATTGCGCGTGCGCAGCGTGTAGAGCCCCGCGAGAAAAACAAATGCGAGCAGCGACGCCAGCACCACCGGGATGATGCGCAGGCTCGTAATCAACTGGCTGTCGCCGAAGTGTACCGTGCCGATTCCCGGCTCAATCACCGGCGCGTTGAGCCGGTCGAGATACGGGATGTAGTCGCGCACCTGCGGGTCTGTGAGCGGGGCCTTGAACGGCAGATTCGCGGCCGCAGCCGGCACACCGCGGCTGTCCGTCACGATCACGGGCACGCCGAGCGCGTCGATGGATCGCGCGAGATCGAGGAGAGCGTCGTTGGCGGCGTCCGGACGCGGATCGGCGAGCGCGCGGAATACGCGCGCGGACATCTGCCCCGAGCGGCCGGCATCGCGCCGGAGCTCGAGAACCACGCGGCGCGAGAAGAGGATGTACGCGCCGAGTAGCAGCGCGAGGAGCATCCCGAGGATGATGACCGGCGCGCGTCCGCGCATCGGGTTATGCGAGGTGGTCGCCGCCGAAGTACGGGCGGAGCGCGGTCGGAATCGTGACGGTACCATCCGGACGCTGGTAGTTCTCCAGGATGGCGATGATCGTGCGCGGAAAAGCGAGCGCCGAACCGTTGAGCGTGTGCACGAAGCGCGGCTTCTCGCCGGGCGCCGGACGGTAACGGATGTTCGCGCGTCGCGCCTGAAAATCCGTGAACAGGCTGCACGACGACACCTCGAGCCACTTGCCGACCCCGGGCGCCCAGAGCTCGAGGTCGTACGTCTTGGCCGACGCGAAGCCGGTGTCGCCAGCCGCGAGCAGCACGACGCGGTACGGCAGCTCGAGCAGCTGCAGCACGTGCTCGGCGTGCGACGTGATCGTCTCGAGCTCCCGCGCTGAAGTCTCCGGTGTCGCGAATCGCACCAGCTCCACCTTATCGAACTGATGCAGCCGAATCAGTCCGCGCGTGTCCTTTCCCGCGGCACCCGCCTCTCGACGGAAGCACGGAGTGTACGCGGTGAGCGCGCGCGGCAGCGTCGACGCATCCAGAACCTCGTCTCGCAGCAGGTTAGTGAGCGGAACCTCGGCCGTCGGGATCAGAAAGAGATCGTCATCCGTGCGATAGGCATCATCCTCGAATTTCGGCAGCTGCCCTGTACCGGTCATCGTCTCGCGAGTGACGAGGAAAGGCACCCACGCTTCGTCGTAACCGTGCTCTCGCGTGTGGAGATCAAGCATGAAGGACATCAGCGCGCGTACGAGCCTCGCGCCGCCGCGCCTGAGCACGACGAACCCGGAGCCGGACACTCGTGCGCCGGCTGCAAGATCGAGTATCCCGAGCTGCTCGCCGATCTCCCAGTGCGGGCGCACGCCATTGCTCGGGCGCGGGGTGCCCCATTCGCGTATCACACGGTTGTTCTCGTCCCCGCCCTCGGGCACGTCGGCGAGCGGCACGTTGGGTATCTGGAGCAGAATGGAGTCGAGCTCCTCTTCCACTGGCACCAGCTCGCGCTCGAGAGTCGCGATCTGGTCGCCGAGCGCGCGGGTCTGAGAGATCAAATCGTCCGCGCTCTCCTTTGCCTTCTTCCGGCGCGCGACTTCCAGGGTGGCCGTGTTGCGGTCGGCCTTCATCTCTTCCGCGCGCTGGATCAGCTGTCGACGCTCGCGATCGAGGATCTCTGCCCGATCGATACGCTCGCCGAGCTCGGCGAGCTGGCCGCGCCGCCGCATCCCGTCACGCAGCGACGCCAGGTTGTCTCGCAGCATTCGCTGGTCGTGCACCGTCAGATCTTCGGAATGCCGTCAGCGAACGAGATGAAGCCGCAATTCGGATCGTTGCGCATGCGATACCAGATCGTGCGAGGCGTGTGCGGCGGAGCAGCGTTGTCGTAGAAGATGCTGTCGATCACAACCTTCGCGTAGATGAACAGTCTCGCCTGCACGCTTTGCGTGGCACATTCCGACGACTGAGACTGAACGAGCAGAACGTCACCCGCCTTCACGAACAGCGGCATCGTATCGTCATAGCCAGTCACCGGCGCCTGCGTGATGGCGTCGTACGGTTGAGTCGCGATCTGGATGCCGGCCGTGAGCGCCGCACCGATGGCGTGCGGCGGATACGCGAACGCGGAATCATTCCGGATGTCGAACACGACATCGTAGCTCTCGCTCGGCGTGGTGATGACGGCGCGCGGAAAGGTGATGTTGATGGCGGTCGGCGCGCTTTCGGGCGCACCCGTGAGCGCGTAGACGGCCGCGGTATCGTCGATGGTGGCCAACGTGGCCGTCGTGGCAAACGGGTCTCCGCAGGCGGCAGCTGCGGCGCCGACGCCGACGAGGAGCACCACAAATCTGACCTTCATGAGCCTGCGCGTCGTAAGGGGAAACCCGATGCCGATGTGGAAAGGATACGGCTCGGCCACAACGAGTTCAAGCTGTTATCCTCGCTTGACTTCCGCGGCGCGGCGCGAGTAGTTTCGCACTCCACCAGGAGTGTGCATGGCCACCATTCGGGATCTCGTGGGCGCCCTTCGCCAGCGTGAGGGCGTCGACGCCGCGGTCGTGCTCGGCCGCGACGGGCTCTTGATCGATAGCGAAACCACCGGTTCAGTTAACGCCGAGAGCGTCGCCGCGCTCGTACCGTCGATCGTCGCGGCCGCGGAGGAGTTCGGCACGCACGATTCGCGAGGCGCCCTCACCACCGCGATTCTCGAGTATGAGCGCGGCTTTGCAATCGTGGCCCTGCTCTCCACCGACGCGCTCCTGCTCGTACTCGCGCAGCCCGCCGCGAACGTGGGGCGCCTGCTCTTCGAGCTGCGCCGCAATCGCGAGAACATTTCTTCGCTCGTGTGACGATGCTCGAGCAGCAGCGGATTCACGTGCTGGTGGCCGATGACGAGCCGCACATCGGCCGGATCATCAAGATGAAGCTCGAACAGGGTCCGTTCGATGTGACGCTGGCCTACGACGGCCGCGAGGCGCTCGAACTAATGGCAAGCGATGCCGAGATCGCGCTCGTGGTGCTCGACGTGATGATGCCGCATTTGAACGGACTCGATGTGCTCGCGCGTCTGCGCGAGGATGAGCGGTGGCGAGTGGTGCCGTGCATCGTGCTGACGGCGGCGGGCCAGGAGCAGCACCACAAGCAAGCGATGGCGCTTGGCGCCAACGAGTTTCTCACGAAGCCGTTCAGTCCGAAGAAGCTGTACGCGCGCGCCGCGGAGCTGACCGGCGTGCCGTCCGAGGAGCTGGGAGCGAGCGAGCATTGAGCCGCTGGGCAGTGATTCTGGCCGGTGGCGTGGGGTCGCGCTTCTGGCCATTGAGCACTCCGCGCCGGCCTAAGCAACTCCTCCCGCTCGTCTCCGACGCGCCGCTACTCGCGGATACCGTAGGGCGACTCGCCGCGCTGATCCCGGCCGAGCGCACGCTGATCGTCACGAGCTCATCGCTCGCGGCGAGCGTGCGCGCGATGCTGGGGCAGCTGCCGGCGGAGAACGTAATCGCCGAGCCGCGCGCGGCGGGAACCGCGCCGGCGCTCGCCTGGGCAGCGGCGACGATTTCCCGCCGCGGGGCGCCAGAAGATGTGATGATCTGCGTGCACGCGGACTGGGCGATCGGCGACGACGCGGAGTTTCGCGCAACGCTCGCGCGCGCGACGGAGGTGGCGGAGAGCCAGCGGAGTCTCGTGACGGTGGGAGTAGTGCCGGCGCGGCCCGATCCCGGCTTTGGTTACATCGAGCCGGGCGAAGTGCTAGCGAGTGCGCGTCGCGTCAAGCGGTTCGCAGAGAAGCCGAATCGCGAGACGGCGGCGCGCATGGTGGCGAGCGGTTATCTCTGGAACTCGGGAATATTCGTCTGGCGCGCCATCGACTTTCTGAGCGAGGTACGCGCGCACTCGCCGGAGGTCGCGCCATCGCTGCCGCTCGCGGAGAGCGGCGACATCGATCGTTTTTTCTCGGAGGTGACACCGATCTCGGTGGATGAGGGAGTGCTCGAGCGCAGCGCGCGCGGGCTGGTGATTCCCGGCGACTTCGGATGGGATGACGTTGGTTCGTGGGCGGCTCTGCACCGCGTACGCCGTCGCGACGAGCTCGGGAACGCAACGTTCGGCGATGTGCACAGCGTCAGCGCGTCCAACAACGTGGTGCACGCGGAGGGCGGCTCCGTCGTGCTCTATGGCGTGGACGACCTCGTCGTCGTGAGCCGGGCGGGGATGACTCTGGTCACCACGAGGGAGCGCGCGGCGGAGCTCAAGCTGCTGCTTGAAGTGCTGCCCAAGAACGTGCGAGAGCGGCCGTGAGCGATGTCTTGCTATACGACGATGCGATTGCGCGCGGATTTGAGCCGTTTGCCCTCACGCGTCCGTTCGGCGAGATGCGCGCAGGAATCGCGCTCGTGCGCGTACGGTGGGAGGGCGCTATGGGCGGCGCGGTTATGGGTGCGCTCGTGGCCGAGCATCTGCGCGACTTCGAGGAGCCGGGTGCGCCGCGCGCGGTGTGCGAGGCGCGAGAGGGCGTCATCGTTGCGAACACGCGCTGCATCGTGCCGGTGGGCTGGAGCGCGCCGGATGGAGACGTGTGGACGTGCGACGGACGCATTGCGGCCGTGCGGCTAGGCGCGGCGATTCGTGAAGGGAGCATGAGCGACGGCGCCGTGACGCTCGAGCAGTTGAAGCCGGCGGGATCGCGGGTGGTCGATATTCCAGGACGATGGATTGGCGCGGTGTGGGAGCTCATCACGACGCTCCTGCCGCAGCTGCGCGAGGACATCGATGCCGTGGGGCCACAACTGTCGTGCACGATGCCGGAGGAGGGCATCGCGCTCGGACGCGAGCGCGTATTTGTGGAGCGCGGTGCGATCGTCGAGCCGCAGGTTGTGTTCGATGTGACGAGCGGACCGGTGCTCGTGCGTGCGGGCGCACAGGTGCGCGCGTTCACGCGGCTCGTGGGGCCGTGCGCGGTGCTCGCGAACGCGATCGTGCTCGGCGACCGCGTTCACGGATGCTCGATCGGCGAGCAGAGCATCGTGCGCGGTGAGATCTCCGAAACGATCGTCCTCGGCCACGCGAACAAGGGACACGATGGATTCGTCGGCCATTCGTATCTCGGACGCTGGGTGAATCTCGGTGCGGGAACGATCACGAGTAATTTGAAGAACACGTACGGCTCGGTGCAGCTGTGGACGCCGGAGGGCGTGCGTGACACGGGGGCGAGCAAGTTCGGCTCGCTCATCGGCGATCACGCCAAGACCGGGATCGGCACGCGGCTAACCACGGGGACTGTGGTGGGTGCGGGATCGAGCGTGTTCGGCGCGAAGATGCCGCCCAAGTACGTGCCGCCATTTTCGTGGGGCGAGGGTGAGGCGCTCGAGGAATTTCGTCT
>JANWLO010000141.1 GCA_025450815.1 Gemmatimonadaceae bacterium | reverse complement strand
GTGTGGTGCGCGTCAACCGAGATTTTCATCAAGCCGGGTCCGCAACACGCGACCGTCGAGCAGTTCGAGAAGGCGATGGATCGCAACGACGACGCGATCGCTCCGTCGATGCTCTACGCCTACGCGGCGATCATGGAAGGGGTGCCGTACGCGAACGGTGCGCCGAATCTCGCAGTCGATACTCCGGCGCTGATTCAGCTCGCCAACGAGAAGGGCGTGCCGATCATGGGGAAGGATTTCAAGACCGGGCAGACGTGGATGAAGACCGTCATCGCGCCGGGACTGAAAGCTCGCATGCTCGGGCTAGCCGGCTGGTACTCGACGAACATCCTCGGCAACCGCGACGGCGAGGTGCTCGACGATCCCGCGTCGTTCAAGACGAAGGAAGAGTCGAAGCTCAGCGTGCTGCACAACATCCTGCAGCCCGAGCAGTATCCCGAGCTGTACAAGGATTTCACGCACGTGGTGCGGATCAACTACTACCCTCCGCGCGGCGACAACAAGGAAGGTTGGGACAACATCGATATCGTCGGATGGATGGGCTATCCGATGCAGATCAAGATCAATTTCCTCTGCCGCGATTCGATTCTCGCGGCGCCTATCGCGCTGGACCTCGCGCTCTTCATGGACTTCGCGCATCGCGCCGGCATGAAGGGAATCCAGGAGTGGCTCTCGTTCTACTTCAAGAGCCCAATGGCGGCGGCCGGGCTGCAGCCGGAGCACGATCTGTTCATCCAGCAGACGAAGCTCAAGAACACCCTGCGGCACTACATGGGCGAGGATCAGATCACCCACCTCGGCGTGGAATACTACGCGTCGTGAGACACGCGCCATGAGATTTTCGCTCGTGGTTGCGATTGCTCTGGGATCGCTCGTTGCATGCGGTCCCAGTGCGTCGACGGGAGCGACGGACTATCGGGCGTTCACGCAGCACTACGCGTTCCGCATCTCGAGCGACCCGACGCCGCCGCACGCGCGTGAGCGCACTGTCTACAAGGTGGTCGTTCGCGACAAGAATACGTCGGAGCCAATCGAGGGTGGCGAGGGAATCATCTACGCGAACACGAAAGACGGCTCCGGGAAGTCTTGGGACACGTTCGTCGCCGGACCGGCGCCGGGCACCTACTACGCGAATCTCAACTTCATCGTCGCCAACGATTGGGGAATCGCGCTCAAGTTTCGCAAGGATTCCTCGGAGGCACTCGAGACCGTCGATACGTGGTATCAAACGGTACTCCCGGAACGACCGGCCACTCACTGACGAGATGCAACACTTTCATCGTACGAACCTCACCTCCGAAGATGTACTCGCGCTGGCAGACGAGTATTTCCCGACGCTCGGCCTCACCGCCGCCCCGCCGGCCGCGCGATCGCGCACCTTTTCCGGAGCGCTCGGAACTGTCACGATAAGCGCGCGGCCGGAGGGCGGGCACTACGTATTCATCGAAGCAGTCACAGATCAGGCGGGCGAGAGCCGGCTCGATCGGAACGTGAAGCGCTTCTTCGTGCGTGTGCATCGCACTGCGGATCCGGCGCACAAGCTCGCGGCGGCCTACTGATGGCGACTCGCACCGCATCGCGCGCACCGTCGCGTCCGTCGGACGCGCTCTCGCTCGAGAAGAAGGTCGAGCTCTACTATTGGATGCGCCTCACGCGATCGCTCGAGGAGCGGCTCGTGAATCTCTATCGGCAGACCAAGGTCGTTGGCGGGCTCTTTCGCTCGCTCGGGCAGGAGGCGGACGCCGTGGGGAGCGCGTTCGCACTCGACCGCGCGGCCGGCGACATCCTGAGCCCGCTCATCCGGAATCTCGGCTCAATGCTAGTTCAGGGCGCGCAGCCGCTCGAGATCATTCGCCAGTACATGGCGAAGGGCGACTCCCCTACGCGCGGGCGCGAGCTCAACATCCACTTCGGCGACCCGGCGCGCGGTTTCATCGGCCAGATCTCGCATCTAGGGGACATGGTGCCGGTGATGGCGGGCGTGACGCTCTCGTTCAAGATGCGCGGCGAGAAGCGCGTCGGCCTCGTGTACGTCGGCGATGGCGCGACTTCGACCGGAGCGTTCCACGAAGGAATCAACTTCGCGGCCGTGCAACGATGTCCGCTCGTCGTGATCGTGGAGAACAACGGATACGCGTACTCCACGCCCAACACGAAGCAGAGCGCGGTGAAGGAGTTCAAGGACAAGGCAATGGCGTACGGCATTCCGGGCGTGCGCGCTGACGGTATCGATGTTCTCGCTACTTACGTTGCTACGCATGAAGCGGTCGCGCGGGCGCGCCGCGGCGACGGTGTGACGCTCGTCGAGCTCATGACCTATCGCCGCAAGGGTCACGCGGAGCACGACAATCAGTCGTACGTGCCGACCGGCGAGATCGAGCGCTGGGAGAAGGACAACGACCCTGTCGACCGCTACGTCCGCGTGCTCCTCGAGGAGCTGCAGGTGGAGCGGAAAGAGCTCGATGCGATCGACGCGCGGGTGAAACAGGAGATAGACGACGCAACCGATCTTGCGGAGCAGTCGCCGCCGGCCGAGCCGACGGATGCGCTGAACGGAGTCTACGCGCAGCCGGCGTCGGTCGAGCCGCTCTGGTATCGCGCCGGCATTCGCTCGGCGGTGGAGCAGCACGAACGCGCGGCCGGATGGGGGACGTTCAATGGCTGAGATCACGTATCTCGAGGCGATCCGCGAGGCGCTCTTCGAGGAGATGGAGCGCGACAGCAACGTCTTCTGCATGGGCGAGGACATCGGCGCGTACGGCGGGGCCTTCAAGGTGACGGACGGGCTGATGGCCAAGTACGGCGAGCAGCGCGTTATCGACACGCCAATCTCCGAGGCGGGCTTTGTGGGAGCGGCGGCGGGCGCATCGCACATGGGGATGCGGCCGGTAGTCGAGATGCAGTTCATCGACTTCATCTCGTGCGCGTACGACATGCTCACGAACTACATCGCGACGGCGCGCTATCGTGCGTTCCTCCCTTGCCCGTTGGTAATTCGCGGGCCATCCGGCGGCTACGTGCGAGGCGGACCGTTCCACTCGCAGAACCCCGAGGCCGCGTTCCTGCACACGCCCGGCCTCAAGATCGTGTATCCGGCAACCGCGTCCGATGCGAAGGGGCTGCTCAAGGCGGCGATTCGCGATGACGATCCGGTGCTCTTCTTCGAGCACAAGTATCTCTACCGCCGGATCAAGGAAGAGATGCCCGCAGGCGATCACGTCGTGCCCATCGGCAAGGCGCGCATCGCGCGAGAGGGAAAAGACCTGTCCATCATCACGTACGCCGCCACTGTGTGGAAAGCGCTCGAGGCGGCGGAGCAGCTCGAGAAGGAGGACGGGCTCTCGGTGGAGGTGCTCGACCTCCGCACGCTTTTGCCGATGGACGACGAGGCGATCATCGCGACTGTGAAGAAGACCAATCGGGTGCTGATCGTGCACGAGGACACGCGAACGGGCGGCGTCGCGGGCGAGATCACGGCACGCATCAACGAGCGCGCGTTCGAGTGGCTGGACGCGCCGATTCTGCGCGTGACGGCCGCCGACGTTCCGCTCCCGTTTGCCCCGCCACTCGAGGATTACGTGTTGCCGCAGGTGGCCGACATCGTCGCGGTGGCGCGCCGGCTGGCCGCGTATTGAGCGTGTCGGAGGTACCGGAGCAGCCGGAGCGAGCGAGCCGCTGGCGGTACATCGTAGCGTTGCCGCTGGCGATCGTCGGCTACTTCTCTGGCGGCATGATTGGTGTGGCGATTGCGAAGGTGGTGGGCGAGTTCAACAAGTGCGCTCCGCCGGAGGGCTTTCCGGCGTGTAACTTTGAGCCGTATTTGCAGGTCGGGTCAGTTGTAGGGCTCTTGATCCTTCCCGGGTTCCTGGTGTGGCGGCTCTGGCAGAGCGACACCGCAAGTCGAAATTCAGAGCGAGGGTGAACCGTGGCTCGGTTGGATGTGATCATGCCGCAGATGGGAGAGTCGATCGCCGAGGGTACGCTATCGCGGTGGCTCAAGGCGGTTGGCGACGAGGTGAAGCGCGACGAGCCGATCTTCGAGATCTCCACGGACAAGGTGGACGCGGAGATACCGGCGCCGGCGGCGGGCGTGCTCGCCGAGATTCTCGTGCAGCAGGGCGAGACGGTGCCGGTGCAGACGGTGGTGGCGCGGATGGAAACTGACAAGGCGGCATTTGCGGCGGGCGTTTTGCCGGCGGGCGTGGCGCCTGCGGCGGCTGGCGCGAAGTCGGTTGGGGGGCCCCCCCCGAAAAGCGAAGGTAGCACCACTTCGCCCGCGCTCTCCCACCCAACCGCTCCAACCCCAGCCCTCGCATCCCCCGCCGGCAACGGCAACAGCTTCGAGGACCGCGTTCGCACGCGTTCCTCTCCGCTCGTCCGCAAGATTGCCGCGGAGCACGGGCTCGAGATCACCGCCATGCAGGGAAGCGGCGTCGCGGGACGCGTCACCAAGAAGGATCTGCTCCCCTACCTCGCCGGCGGTGCGAAACAGGGCGCGGCTCCATCGCGCGGCAGCATGCCGCCGTCCATGCACGCCCCCGGCGGCGTCGACACACACGCCCCGGCCCCCGACGCATGGCCCGGCGATCTGGTCGAGCCCATGACGCCCATGCGCCAGCGCATCGCCCAGCACATGGTGCAGTCGCGCCGCACCTCCGCGCACGTGACGTCGTTCATGGAGATCGACTTCACTCGCGTCGCCCGAATACGCGCTGCGCAGCGTGCGGCCGTGCAGGCGGCCACGGGATTCAAGCTGAGCTACATGCCTTTCATCATCAGCGCAGTCGTCGACGGCCTCAAGAAGTTCCCCGTCATGAACGCGGCGGTGAGCGGCAACAGCATCATCTATCGCAAGCAGTACAACATAGGCATCGCCGTCGCGCTCGAGTGGGGCCTCATAGTTCCCGTCATCAAGAAGGCCGACGACCTCTCGCTCTCTGGAATCACGCGCGCGCTCAATGATCTCGCCGGGCGCGCCCGCGCGAAAAAGCTGGACCCAAGGGAAGTACAGGACGGAACGTTCACGATCACGAATCCCGGCATCTTCGGCTCCCTCATGGGCACGCCGATCATCAGCCAGCCGCAGGTGGCCATACTCGGCGTCGGCGCGATCGAGAAGCGGCCGAAGGTCATCACCGGCACCGATGGCGAAGACACGATCGCCATTCGCACCTGCGCGTTCTTCTCGATCTCGTTCGATCACCGGATCATCGACGGCGCCGTGGCCGACGAATTCCTCGCCTTCGTGAAGAAGTCCATCGAGAGCTTCCCGGAATCGGGGATCTGAACGTGCCGAGATGGCTGACGCTGCAACGATCGATCGTTCCGGCGGGCGATCGTAAGAAATTCATGGAGCGCCTGGGCGCGCGGCGCACGTACTACGAGGCGGCCGGGTGCCGCTTCTGGGTATTCGAGGAGAGCGGGCTGCCAGGCGCAGTGATCGAGTTCGTGGAGGCGGCGGATCGCGAGACGCTCCTGAGCGCGCTCACCTCCGCACCCGATCACGTCGTGGATGCGGCTCGTATCTATCAGGAAATGGAGACCGGTTGATGCCAGTTCGCACAGTCGACATCGATGGCCACGTCTGGGAAGTGTCGCCCGCCGGTCGCGTCACGCCGAACGACCGCGACGAGTTCTCGCTTCTTTTCGCTCGTCGCGATGTCACGCCACCACAGTTCCGCGTGACGCGCTACTCGCCCATCGGCGCGCGCTGGCGCGAGCAGTCGCTCGCCGAGCTTGGCGCGGACGACCTCGCACGCCTCTTCGCGCAGTCGCAACCCGGAAGCACGTCGCCGGAGCGGGGCTATCGCGCATGACTGAGGCTGGTGGCGATCCGTACGCTCCGGACCGGTACGTCGATCTCCACACGCACTCGACGGCGTCGGACGGCGCGCTGCCGCCACACGAGGTCGTCGCCGCAGCGCAGCGCGCCGGCTTGTCCGCCATCGCGCTCACCGATCACGACACCGTCGACGGCCTCGTCAGCGCGCGGCGCGCCGGTGAGGAGCTCGGAGTGCGCGTCGTACCGGGGATCGAGCTGAGCGCGGTCGACGACGGCGATGAAATTCACGTGCTCGGCCTTCACATCTCGCATCCGGAGTCTCTCGCATCTGCGCTCGCCGAGCTGCGCGAGACACGCCGCGAGCGCGCGAAGACGACCGTCGCCATTCTCAACTCGCTTGGCGTGCCCGTGACGCTCGACGCGGTGTTCGCCGCCGCGGGCGACGGAGCGGTGGGACGACCTCACATCGCGCGCGCGCTCGTCACCGGCGGATGGGCGCGCGATTTTCGCGACGCTTTCGATCGGTGGCTTGGTACGGGGAAGCCGGCGTGCGTCGAAAAGCGCACGGTTACATTCGCGGAGGCGGCGCGACTCATCCACGACGCGGGCGGGCTCGCGGTGTACGCGCACCCCGGCGGCTTCGCGTCGCGCGCAGATCTCGAGGAGCTGGCATCGCTCGGGCTCGATGGGGTGGAGGTCAGGCATCCCAGTCACACTGCGGACGAGATCGCGCGGCTTGGCGCGCTCTCCGCCGACCTGGCGCTGGTACCAAGCGGAGGCTCGGATTGGCACGGCGCACCGGAGGGCTATCGCGCGCTCGGCAGCATGAAGGTGAGCGCGAGCTGGCTCGAGCAGCAGGACGAGCGAGTGCGCCAGCGCGCGGAGCAACCCGCGTGAACGCGACGCTCCGGGCGCTCGAGGAGTAGCGTGCAGCTCGGCGGACGCGTCGCGCTCGTCACGGGCGCTGGCCGCCGCGTCGGGCGCGCGATCGCGCTCGGCCTCGCCGCGAAGAAGATGCGAGTAGCGGTGCACTACCACGCGTCGTCGAAGGATGCGGATGAGACCGTGCGGCTGGCACGCGCCGCGGGAGCGCCGGACGCGTGGGCCGTGGGCGCCGATCTTCGCGACCAGGACGCGATCAGGCGGCTCGTGGACGGGGTCGCGCAGAAAGGCGGCGCGATCGACGTCCTCGTCAACTCCGCCGCCGAAATGCGCAAGACGCCATTCGACGAGGTCACGCCTGATGAGTGGGACGACATCATGGCGCTCAACATGCGGTCGCCATTCTTCTGCTCGCAGGCGGCGGCGCGTCACATGGCAGATCGCGGTGGCGTGATAGTGAACATCGCGGATCTCGCTGCGCTCGAAACGTGGCCCGACTACATCCCGCACGGCATCTCGAAGGCCGGCGTGATGCAGATGACGCGAGCGCTCGCGCGCAAGCTCGCGCCAAGAATTCGCGTCAACGCCGTCGTGCCGGGCGCGGTACTGCTCCCCGAGCACTGGACGCAGGAGGACGCCGATAACCTCGTTCGCACGACACCGCTCAAACGGCTGGGCGCGCCCGAAGACGTCGCGCAAGCCGTCGTGTACCTGCTCGAGGCCGATTACGTCACCGGCGATGCAGTGGTAGTGGACGGTGGGCGCAACCTTCGCTGAGGGCGATGGGCCCATCGCCGAGCCGCAGCAACATTACGGCACCATCGTGGTCGTGGGCGGTGGATGCTACGGCAGCTACTATGCGCGCCAACTCGGTCGGGCCGCTCGTGCGGGTGCGCTGACGTTCGAGCGAGTGCTGGTGGTCGATCGGGACGCTCTCTGTCGTGTTGCCGGCGAGCGAGCGGAGCTCGCGCTGCCTGAGCTCGAGATCGTATTCGAAGAATGGACGACTTTCTTCGATCGCTACCTCGACGACGCTGCGGCGCATCCCACGCTTCGCGAGATGGATGCGATCGTGCCCTCGCCGCTCATGCCGCACCTCATGTACGAGTGGCTCGCGCGCCGCGCACGCGCGCGTTGGCCCGCGCGCATCGTCGATTCGCGACCGGTGGATGCACCCTCCGGCATTCCGTGGCAGCGCAGCGGAGCGGACGGCACGCACTACGTGAGCTTTGCGGAATGGATTTGTCCGGTAAACTGCATCGAGCCAAAGCTCTGTCCGGCCACGCGCGGTGAGCGCAGCTGGAGCATGCCGCCGGCGGTGCGCGCAGCTGCCGAAGAGGCGCGCAGAGGCGGGCGGAACCTTGCGGGCCCCGTCATCTTTCATTGTCAGCACCGGGCGTACGGGGTCGGAATGTTCGACACGCGCGACGTGGTGGCGGGCGACGCATTGGTGCGGGAGGCCGGCAACGCGGGCGAGGTCGAGGTACTGGTTGGTACCGTGTCGCACTGTCACGGTGCACTCAGCGTGCTGCACGTCGGCGAATAGCGTTTCGGCAAGCTTCGGGAGGAATGGACGATCGTGGGACAAACGCAAGACTACGACGTGGTAATCATCGGAGCGGGGCCCGCCGGACTCACGGCAGGGCTCTACGCCGGGCGCGCAATGCTGCGGGCCGTGATGCTCGAGCGGCTGGGAGAAGCGGGGGGCGAGATCCTCAACACGGAGCTGGTCGAGGACTATCCCGGCTTCGAGTCGATCCTCGGTCGCGAGCTTGCGGCGAAATTCGCCAGCCACACCGCACGCTTCGGCGCCGAGCTACGCACGTTCGCCACCGTAGAACGCGTGGAAAAGAGCGCCGACGGATTCTTCACGACGACGACGGAGCACGGCGACGTCTTCCGCTCGCCAACGGTGATCCTCACGGCTGGCGGTACGCCGATCAAGCTCGGCGTGCCCGGCGAGGAGCAGTACGCGGGGAAGGGAGTGTCGTACTGCGCCATCTGCGACGGCGCGTTTTTCCGGGGCCACACCATCGCCGTCGTCGGCGGCGGAGACGCGGCGCTCGAAGAGGCGGACTTCCTCACGCGCTACGCGCAAAAGGTGTATCTGCTCCACCGGCGGGATGAGTTCCGCGCTTCCAAGGTCGTGCAGAGGCGCGTGTTCGACAATCCGAAGATCGAGATAATCCGGAACGTGGTGGTCGAAGAGATCATCGGCGATGACTCCGGGCTCGTCACGCACGTGCGCACGCGCAACGTGCTGACGGAGGAGCGCGCGCCGCTCGATGTCACCGGTGCGTTCGTCTTCATCGGCTTTCGACCGAATACCGGAGTGCTCGTAGATCACGTCGACCACGACGCCGGCGGCTACATCATCACCGATGCGAACATGGAGTCCTCGATACCGGGGCTCTTCATCGCCGGCGATGTGCGATCCCAGCTCACGCGCCAGGTCACGACCGCGGCGGGAGATGGGACGACGGCGGCCATCGCGGTCGAGAAGTACATCACCGCGTTTCGACGGAACGAGCCAGTGCAGATTCTGAGCAGCGGCGGCTACACGTCATGAAGATCGAGTCGCTTACGGTCGGCCCGCTGGCGGAGAACTGCTATCTGGTGATCGATGAGTCGACGAATCGCGCGGTGCTCATCGATCCGGGCGACGAGCCCGAACGCATCCTCAGCGCTCTGAGCACATCCGGAGCGACGCTCGATGCAATCTGGCTCACCCACGCGCACTTCGATCACGTCGGAGCGATCGCCGGCGTGGTGCGCGAGCATCCGGTGCCCGTGCACATGCACCCTCTGGACGCGCCCGTGCTCGAACAGGCAGTGGATTCGGCGCTGCGCTACGGCGTTCGCATTGACGCGCCACCGGCCGCCGATCTGGAGCTCGCCGAGGGCGATGTGCTTTCGGTGGGCTCGGTGAAGCTCGAGGTGATACACCTGCCCGGACACGCCCCAGGGCACGTCGCATTTCACGGCAACGGCGTGATCTTCGGCGGCGACTGTCTCTTCGCTGGCTCCATCGGCCGCAGCGACATTCCATACGGCGATCGCGAAACGCTCGACGCATCACTCGTTCGGATGGTCGCACTCGGCGACGATCTTGCGGTGTATCCGGGACACGGCCCTCGCACCACGATTGGTCGCGAGCGTCGTTCGAACCCTTTCCTGCTGGGAGCCGCCCGGCACGTCAGAGTGAGGCGATGAGAAGCGTGCCACCGGTCGCTCTGCGCGCTGCCACGGGATGGCCAGCGCCTATCGCCGCGCTTCTGCTCGCGGCGTGGCTGGGTGCCGCGCTGTATTTCTCGGTGGTTGTGACGCGCGCCGCGTTCGCGGTGTTGCCGTCGCGCGCCATGGCCGGCGCGCTCGTGGGCAGAACTCTCCCCGTGCTGTTCGATACCGGCATGATCGTCGGGCTGTGGCTCGTCGCCACCGCGCTGCTGTCGCCGCGCGGCACCGTACGCGTCGCAGCGCTTGGCGGCGGCATCGCGATTGTTGTCCTCGGCGCCATCGCGCGATTCGTGATACTCGAGCGCATAACGCGACTCCGCCTCGCGATGCCGGCCGGGGTCGATGCGCTATCGCCTGATGATCCCGCCCGCCGCGCCTTCGGACAGCTCCACGCGCTGTCCGTGGGCGCGCTCGGCCTCTCGCTGTTGATCGGCCTCGCGGTGTTGATCGCGCTGGCCTACTCCCTGGCCGTATTTGCCCATGACTGAACCTACTGCGCGCGTTCCCCTGCCCACGCCCGACGAGGCTCCGGCCGAGGTACAGCGCCTGTTCGACGCGTTCATGCGCGAGCGCGGGAACGTTCCGAATCTCTTCCGCGCCGCATCGCTTCGCCCGCAGATAGTGCTCACGCTCTTCGCGCATTTGCGCGCGGTCACGGGGCCTGGCGAGGTGCCGGTGCTGCTGAAGGAGCTGCTCACCGTTCGCGTTTCGCAGCTGAATTCGTGCGGCTATTGCCTGGCATCGCATACCGCACTGTCGAGAAAGTACGGCGCATCCGATCTTCAGGTATCGTCGCTCGCTGAAGGCCTGTACGAGCCCTTCGAGCCGTCATGGCGAGCGGCGTTCGCGTTCGCGGACGCGATGACCCCTACAGGAGGCGATGTGACCGACGAGATCTACGCGGAACTGGCCAGATGGTGGACGGCACCCCAAATTGTCGAGATCACGAGCGTGATCGGTTTCTTCAATTACTTCAATCGTTTTGCTGAGGCGCTTCGCATTCCGGTCACCCGGTAGTGCGCGTCGCCGGGGAGTGTTCATGAAAAACATCTCGTTCGTTGCTCTGGCTGGTCTGCTGGTTCTGAGCGCCTGCAAGAACTCACTCGGTGACATTCCCACTTCCGCCCCAGTCGGGATCTTCACGTTCCCCACTGGCGACGCGTTCAACGGCGCTCACACGACGAGCCCGACCGCGTACTTCATCGATGCTGTGAACGTCACGATTCCGAACAGCCACATCATCAACGACGCCTGCCAGCAGATCGCGTATCCGGGCACTTCCTCGATTACGCCGCTGTCCCAGATCGACGCGGGCCCCCAGGTGACGGTTGGCACCACGCTCGACACGGTTCAGCTGCTGCCTGCGGCGGCCGACCCCAATGGCTACGTCTTCTATCGGCTCCCCGCCGGCGACAGCATGAACATTAAGCCGGGTCTCACAGCGCACATCACTATCCCCGGCGCCACGAACGGCTTTTCGGCATTCGATTTTGATACGCCGACTGCGGACTCGTTGTTCGTCCAGCCGCTCACCGCAGACCCGCACGCGAGCGGAGACATGGCGCTCACGTGGAATCAGCAGACGCCCGGATCGACGCAGTTCGTCATTCAGATGCTCTTCAACCCCGCGGCCACTGCGTCCACGCCGACTTCGCAGATCTTCTGCTCCTTCAACGACGTTGGCCAGAACACGGTCCCCGGCAACCTGGCGGACCTCTGGCGTAAGGGCAGCGCGCAGAGAATTCACGCGTACCGGTGGCTCACGACCGTGGTCGGGTCGCCTGCTGGCGATGCGGATGCAGTGGTCGTGATCTCGCAGTACACCACGGACAGCACGCACGTCGTTTTCCCCTGATCGTGGCGACGGCGGGGAATCCGGCGATAGCGGGCGCGGAGGCGACGCGCACCGAGAAGGATCCACTCGGTGCGCTCGCAGTGCCCGCGAACGCGTTATACGGTGCGCAGACGATGCGCGCCGCTCAGAACTTCCCGATCAGCGGCATGCGTCCGCTGCCGATGTTCGTGACGGCGGTGGTCTGGATCAAGAAGGCGGCCGCGCTCACGCACAGGAGCACCGGCCGCCTCGATCCGCGGTTGGCCGACGCGATCGTCGCGGCCGCTGACGAGATCCTCTCCGGCGCTCACCGCGAGCACTTCGTCGTCGACGTTTTTCAGGCTGGCGCTGGCACGTCGCACAACATGAATGTGAACGAGGTGCTCGCCAATCTCGCCAACGAGCGGCTCGGATCGGCGCGCGGCAGCTACGCGCCAATCCATCCGAACGATCACGTCAACATGGCGCAGTCCACCAACGACGTGATCCCCACCGCCATTCGACTCGGAGCGCTCTCGCTCGCGCGCGATCTCGCGGCGGCATTCGGCGATTTGCGCGACGCGCTCCTTGCCAAGGGCGCCGAGCTCGACGATGTGCTCAAGAGTGGCCGCACGCATCTGCAGGACGCGATGCCGATTCGTCTTGGGCAGGAGTTCCACGCGTACGGCGGCACGATCGATCGCAACATGAGGCGCGTCGAGATGTCCGCGGACTTTCTGCGCGATCTGGGCATCGGCGGGAGCGCTGTCGGCACCGGCGTCAACGTCGAGCCGGAATATCCGGCGCTCATGCTCGAGCACTTGCGCGCGATCACCGGCCTCACGCTCCGCGAGGGCTCGGACCGCATCCAGCTGATGCAGAGCATGGGAGACGCGGCGGGCTTCAGCGCCGCGCTGCGCACGCTCGCGCTGGACCTGAGCAAGATCGCGAGCGACCTGCGACTGATGGCGTCCGGCCCGCGCACCGGACTCGACGAGATCCGCCTTCCCGCGGTTCAGCCGGGATCGTCGATCATGCCGGGAAAGGTCAATCCATCGATCCCGGAGATGGTGAATCAGGTGTGCTTCCAGGTGATCGGCAACGATACGTGTGTCGCCATCGCGAGCGAGCACGGGCAGCTGGAGCTCAACGTCATGATGCCCGTGATTGCGCACAACATCTTTCTGTCGGAGATCATCCTCACGAACGCCGCGCGCTCGCTCGCGGATCGCACGGTCGCCGGCATCGAAGCGAATCGCGAGCAGTGCGCCTACTGGGTCGAGCGATCGGCCGCGCTCGCGACGGCGCTCGCCCCGCAGATCGGCTACGCGCGTGCGGCGGAGCTCAGCAAGCAATCCGTGAAGGAAAACGTGCTCATTCGAGACCTCGTCAAGCGCGAGCACGTGCTGCCGGAGGCAGAGGCCGATGAGGTGCTCGACCTTCGGAAGATGACCGAAATCGGCGTGCCCGGCGCCTAACGCTTGGAGGGGATGACCGGCTTACCGCGGAGCCGCAGAGGAACGCGGAGACGCTGAGAGGGACGCCATCTCCTTCGTCGGCTGTCAAGATGGAATAGTCCGAATGGTCATTCGTCTGTAGGAAACCTCACTTCATCCTTTCTTTCACTGCGACCTCTGCGCCTCTCAGCGGCTCTGCGGTAAAGCAGTTAGCCCGCTCTCCGTCGGTCGGGCCGCGCGCGCCCTTGTACCATCTCAGGTGCATCGGTAATCTCCAAGTAATGCGCATCACCACGTGGGCTGAGTACGGATTGATCAGCGCGTTGCACCTCGCCCGTCGAGTGGACGACGGGCCCGTGACGGGGCGCGACCTCGCCGCGCGCGAAAAGCTCCCGGCGGACTACGTCGAGCAGATCATGCTCCGCCTGCGGCGCGCCGAAGTCGTGCGTAGTACTCGCGGTGCGCGCGGCGGCTACGTCCTCGCGCGCCCCGCCTCGGAGATCTCCGTGCGCGAGATCATCCAGGCGTCCGAGCTCTCCACCTTTGATCTGCACTGCGTATCGCACCCCGTGAACAGCGAACGGTGCAATGCGTCCGGCGACTGCAGCATCCGCCCGGTGTGGATGCTCCTGCAGCAGAAGATCGACGATGTGCTCGAGGGCGTGCACCTCTCCGACCTGCTCTACGACGAGCCCGTGGTGCGCGGGCGCGTCGGGTTGCCGATTCTCACCGTCTAGCGGAGCGACCCGTGCTTCGGTCGCTTCGCGCGTGGACGGTGGATCGCGATCAGCGGCGCAGGGCGGCGACGTACGTCTCGGCGCTCCTCGCCGAGCCCGATGAGGCCGACGTCGAGTGGCTCAGTGCGCATGGCACGGACGGCGACGTCGATCACGCGCGTTGGGAGCTCCGCTACGCGAAGCGCGCGCTCGGACTCCTCGGCGCGCAGCGCGATGCCCTCGACGATCGTACCGCCTCGCTCGTGGCAACCGAGCTCGCGCGCTCGCTGGCTGGTGACCGCGCGGTAGCGCCGGGGAAATTGCGCATGGCGGAACGCCAGTTGAACGCGCGTCTCAGCGCGTACGGCGACGCGCTCGCGAATCGCGAGGGCGAGGGAAGTGGCTGGCACCTGGGGCGCGCCCTGCTCGAGTTCGCGGGGCATCGGGACGCCGCGTCGCCCGAAGTGATCGCGCTCGCCGGTGATCTGCTCGCCCGCTACCTCGCGGACGCTAACGCGACGCTGCGCGCCAACTTCGGCGCGGCCACGCTCCCGGGATGAGACAACGGGCGGCCGCTTTCGCGAGCCGCCCGTTGCGTCTGCATGCCGAAGGGGGGACTCGAACCCCCACGGGCATACGCCCACTGCGCCCTGAACGCAGCGCGTCTACCAATTCCACCACTCCGGCGTGAGCGAAAAAGCTACGGACGCGGTGAGCCAAAGTCAACGCGCACCGTTGCTTGCCGCATCGGTGACATCTAAGTTGCGCAGGCGGATGATGAGCGCTTTCGGTGACCGCGCTCCGCGCAATCAGTCCATCTAGAGCGTCCCATGCCCACAGAAGATGAGCAGGACGGGCATAAGATCATTGCCCGAAACAAACGCGCCCGTCACGACTATCAGATACTGGATACGTGGGAAACGGGCATCGTGCTCACGGGTACCGAGGTCAAGTCGCTCCGCGACGGCAAGGCAAACCTCACGGACAGCTTTGGAATCCTGAAGGACGGCGAGCTCTTTCTGCTGAATCTGCACATCTCGCCCTACGAGCAAGGAAATCGATTCAACCATGAGCCGACGCGCACGCGCAAGCTGCTCATGCATCGCAAGGAGATCCGCAAGCTCATCGGCGCCGTGGAGCGTCAGGGTCTCACGCTGGTTCCGCTGGATCTGTACTTCAAGCATGGAGTCGCGAAGTTGACTCTGGCACTCGGCAAGGGGAAAAAGTTGCACGACAAACGCGCAGACGAAAGGAAGCGCGAGGATCAGCGCGACATGGCGCGCGCGGTGCGCGCTCGGTGATCGGCGCACTCCTCGTCGCTCTTCAGCTGGCCGCGGTCACGCCGTCGGTGCTGTCCGTGAAGGCCGGCTCGAGCGAGAGCATCGTGCCGCTGGTCGAGACGAATCTGGGCGCCGCGATCTCGATCGAACGACTCGCCCCGCTCGTTCCGCTTCGCCTCACCGATCTCGGAAATGGCCGCTACTCGCTGAGAGTCGCGGGCGTGGACATGGAGTTCCGCGATCAGCTTCCATACGTGCGAGTTGGAACCCAGATCGTGCCGTTGGCGGCCGCGCCGTTCGTCGTCGATGGGCATCTGCACGTTCCGTTCGAGGTCGTAGCCGAGCTGCTGCCGAGCATGGCTGGAGACCGACTGCGCTATCTCGCCGGGCGAGCCGAGCTGCGATTCACCGGCACGCCGACGGCCGACGCGGGGGACGTATCACTCATTGCCACAGCGGCCCCGACCGCCAAGCGCCCGGCTCCGACGCGCAACGGCACCCGAACGCACAGGCGGCGCATAGTCGTCGACGCAGGACATGGCGGTCCGGACAACGGCATGACGGGCCCGATTGGATCGTCGTGGAAAATCTACGAGAAGAACATCACGCTCTCGGTTGCGAAAAAGCTCGATACGGCGTTGCGAGCGCGCGGGATGGATGTGACGATGACGCGAACGCGCGACACGCTGATCGCGCTCGACGACCGCGGCAGGATCGCGAACGCGGTGCACGGCGATGTCTTCGTCTCGATCCATGTGAACGCCGCGAATCTCGCCTGGAAGAAGCCGGCTGCCGCGCGCGGCTACGAAACGTATTTCTTGGCCGAGGCGAAGACTGAGGATGCGAAGCGCGTCGAG
>JANWLO010000140.1 GCA_025450815.1 Gemmatimonadaceae bacterium | reverse complement strand
GACACTCCTCTATGAGCTGTGGGACCACTTGGCCGCGCGAAAGCTCGCACGGTGGGGTAGGGGGCGCTAGTTAGTAGTGGACCTGCATCACCGCAGAGACACAGAGGAAACGGAGAGACACGGAGGGGGAGCGACTCTGCATTGCTGTCGCCGTCTCCGTGTCTCTCAGTTTCCTCCGCGCCTCTGTGGTAGTCACGGCAGTTGTCTCTTCCTGAACGACATCCAAACCCTGGCCCGACACCCCTAGAACGTCGTCGCGATCTGGCCGCCGTCCACCGGTATGGCAACACCCGTGACGAAGCTCGCTCGCTGCGAAGCAAGGAACGCGACCACGGCCGCCAGCTCCGCCGGATCGCCGGCGCGGCCGAGCGGAATCAGCTTCCGGCGCGTTCGCAGCATTTCGTCGATCGTTCGGTGCTCCCTCTGCGACGCAACAGCAGCGAGCGACATCGCGCGATCCGTGTCGAAGTGCCCCGTGAGAATCGTATTCACCAGCACGTTGTCGTGCGCGCACTCGGTGGCCAGCGTTTTCGCGAACGCCGCCAGCCCGGCGCGCGCCGTGTTCGAGAGAATCAGCGACGCGATCGGCTGCTTCGCGGCGGTCGACGTCAGAAACACGACGCGGCCCCACTGCTGCTTGCGCATCCCCGGTACCACGAGCTGCGCCAGCCGAATCGACGAGAGAAGATTCAGCTCGATCGCAGTCACGTACTGCTTGTACGTCGTGGTCTCGAAGGTGGTCGACGGCGGACCGCCGGCGTTCGCGACGAGAATGTCGATTGGGCCGAGCGTTGCCTTCGCCTCCGCCACCGCCGCGGCGGTGGCATCGCTGTCGGTGACGTCAGCCACCAGCGGGAGAATGCGACGGTGCGACTCGGCGGCGATCTCCGCGGCCACACGCGACAGCTCCTCCGGCCGCCGCGCGATCAGGGCGACGGAAACGCCCTCGGCCGCGAGCGCACGCGCGCACGCTCGCCCAAGCCCACTCGAGGCCCCGGTGACGAGCGCGACTTTTCCGTCGATGCCGAGATCCACTCAGTCGTCTCCGACTGCGACCGCACGCTCGCTTCGCTTCTCCTGCTGAAAACGCTTCCCCTCGCGCAACACCGGCTCGATGTGCACTGCGCAAACCTTGAACTCCGGAATCGCCGCGTACGGATCCAGCACCGGGTTCGTGAGCAAATTGGCGGCCGCTTCGCGATAGTGCATTGGGATGAAGATCTGCTTGTGAGCCACCCTGTCCGACAGCCTGGCGGAGATCTCGATCGACGCGCGCCGAGAGGTGATGCGCACCGGGTCGCCATCGTTCACGCCCATCTCCTTCGCATCGTCCGGATTCAGCTCGACGATTGGCGTGGGCTCGCGCGCGTCGAGACCCGTCGACCGGCGCGTCATCGTTCCCGTGTGCCAATGGTACATCTGCCGGCCGGTGTTCAGGAAAAATGGATAGTCCGCGTCCGGCAGCTCTGCGGGCGGCAGAAACTCGACGCCAACGAGAAGCGCCTTTCCGTCCGCCGTCGGAAACTCGTTGGGGAAGAGGAAGTCGGTGCCCGGATGGTGCTCGTTCTCAACCGGATACTGCAGCCCGCCGCCGTGGAGTCGCGCGTGCGATACGCCGCGCCACGACGGTGTGACCGTCGCGATCTCGTCCATCACCTGAGCCGAGTTCGTGAATGGCGTTGGCAACCCGATGCGGTTCGACAGCTCGATGAGAATCTCGAGATCGCCGCGCGCATCGCCCGGCGGATCGATCGCCTTCGTCATGAGCTGGATACGTCGCTCGGTGTTCACCACCGTCCCCGTCTTCTCGGCGAAGGACGATCCGGGGAGCACCACGTCGGCGTACCGCGCCGTCTCGGTGAGGAAGAGATCCTGCACGGCCACGAAGTCCAGATGATGGAACCACTCCTCCGCGTGCGAAATATCGGGATCGGAGATGATGGGATTCTCTCCCATGATGAACAGCCCGTGTACCGGGCTGCCCTTCTTCACGATCTCGGTTACGCGCAGGCCGGCCACCAGCGATAGTCGATCCTCCGGAACGTGCCACGCATTCGCGAACACCTTGCGTACTGCGGTGTCGTTCACGGGCAGATAGTCCGGGTACGACATCGGGATCGCCCCGACGTCGCTCGCACCCTGCACGTTGTTCTGCCCGCGAATCGGCATCATGGGCGCGCCCCATCGGCCGATCATCCCGCACGCGAGCAACAGGTTGAGCAGCGTCGTGACGATGTCGGTGCCGGTGTGATGCTGGGTGAGCCCCATCGCCCACATCGTCGCGACGCGCCCACCCGTCGCGTACATCTCGGCAGCGCTACGAATGACGGCGGCGGGCACGCCGGTGATCGTCTCGGCCATCTCCGGAGTGTACGGTGCGACCGACTCGCGCAGGGCGTCGATGCCGTGAGTTCGCGCCGCGATGAACTTAGCATCCTCGAGCTTCTTCTCGAAGATGTGCTGGAGCATCGCGTTGAGCAGCACGACATCGGTGCCCGGAAGCATCTGGAGATGGATGTCCGCGCGCTGGGCGAGCTCGATCCTGCGCGGGTCCGCGATGATGAGCTTTGCGCCGCGCCTCTGGGCCCGCTTGATCGCGGCCCCGAACACGGGATGCGACTCCGTGGTGTTCGCGCCGAGGATGAAAATGACGTCGCTCTCCGTCTCGACCTCGCGCATCGAGCCGGATGCGGCGCTCGTGTTCATCGATCGCTGCATCGCGCTCACGGACGACGCATGACAGAGCCGCGTGCAATGATCGATGTTGTTGGTGCCGATGCCGGCGCGCAACAGCCTCTGGAGCAGGTAATTCTCCTCGTTGGTGCACTTGGCCGAAGAGAACACCGCGAGGCTATCCGGTCCGCTCGTGTCGCGAAGTCGGAGCATCTGCGACGCGGTGAGGTCCATCGCCTCCTCCCACGTCGCCTCGCGGAACGGCTCGTACCAGCTCGCCGGCGTCGCGACTCGATCGCGTGCGTCGCCGAGCGGTGCGTCGACGAGCGGAAGCTTTTGAAGCGGATTGAACTTCGGGCGGCGCTTCTTCGTCTGGCTCTCCTCTGCCACGCGCATCCATGGTCCTCCGCGGCGTCCCCATTCCGCGGTCTGCTCGGCGGTGGGCTCCCACGACCACGCTCCGTCGCGCCTCGTCCACCCCTTGCGAATGAGCGGCTTCGTGAGCCGGTCGCGGTGCATCGTGAAGTCGAAGCCGAAGCGGCCCTTCACGCATGTCGAGCCGATGTTGGGCGTCGTCTCCTCGATCCATGGACTGGTGACGCGCTGGATGTCGTTGCCGCGCACTTCGAGATCGAGCTGGCAGCCGACGGCGCAGTACGGGCAGACGGTGCGAACTTTCTCCACGGGCTCGCGCAGCGATTCCGCGCGCATCTTGGCGAGCGGGATGATGTCATGGATCGCGCCCGTTGGGCACACGCGCACGCACTCGCCGCACCAGGTACACCCAGCGTGCTCCGGATTCCCGTCTGCGCCGACGATGATCTCGGCGTGCTCGCCGCGGTACGCCATGTCGAGCACACCCACCACCTGGATGTCCTCGCACGCGCGCACGCAGCGCGTACAGAGAATGCAGGTGGACATGTCGTGCTGAATGAGCGGATCGCCCGCGCGCTCGTCCCCTTCGCGCAGGCCGAGCGATGAGCGCTTTGCAGTGGGAACGCCGTAGCGGCGCACGTACTGCTCGAACTCGTTGCGCGCGCCGTCCTCGGGGATCTCCTCCACCGGATAGCGCTCGAGCAGCATCCCGAGTACTGCCTTGCGGTTCTCGACGGACGCGTGCGATTCCGTCGTGACCTTCTGTCCCTGCTCAGCCTGCGCTGCGCACGACGCGATGAGCTTGGGGCTTCCCTCGACGGACACGAGGCAGATTCGACAGTTGCCCACGATCGGAAGCTTCGGGTACCAGCACAAAGTTGGTACCGCGATTCCCATGGATCGCGCTGCCTCGAGAATAGTGGTGCCTTCCGGCACCGTCACTTCACGTCCGTCGATCGTGAGCGTTGGCATGGCCGTGATTCGCTGGGGGACGTCGTCTCGACGAGTTGCTGATACACCTATAATAACGGAAGCACTGGGCGACCGCGAACCATGCGCGCGCGGCTGTGGCGTTTCAACGAATGCGCTATTGCGTGCGTTTTTTTACATTCCTATATTCGCGCCAGTACAAGGCGCCATGCGCCAAGGAGATTAGTGGCCCATTCGAGACGAGAGTTTCTTCAGCTGTCTTCTGCCGCGGCGCTTGGCCTCGCGGCGTATCGTATCCCCCCGTACTATCGCATTCCCGAGCGTGACGCACCGCCGCTCAACGATCCGAAATTCAAGGAGCTCGCCATGCGCGCGCTCGATGCCGCGAAATCCGCCGGCGCCGAATATTCGGACGTGCGTATCAGCCAGAATCGCAATCAGGCCATTCAGGCGCGCGAGCATCGCGTGCAGGCGCTCAACGATTCGGAAACGTTCGGTTTTGGCGTGCGCGTTCTCGTGCGCGGCGCGTGGGGCTTCGCCGCGAGCCGCGATCTCTCGCCGGATGAGATGGTGCGTGTGGCTCGCCAGGCCGTCGCGCAGGCGGAGGCAAACCGTGCCGTGCTCGAGCGTCCGGTGGTGCTCGCGCCGGTGACGCCCACCGCGAACGGAACGTGGCGCATCCCGGTGGAGAGCGATCCGTTCGACGTGCCGGTGGAGGAGAAGGTCGCGCTCCTGCTCGATGCGAACGCTGCCGCGCTCAACGTGAAGGGCGCCAAGTTCGTGACCTCGGCGATGTTCTTCCTCCGCGAGGAGAAGACGCTGGCCACGAGCGATGGCACGTATGTCGTCCAGACGATCTTTCGCGCGCAGCCCAGGATGAACGTCACGGCCGTCGCACCGGACTTCTCGGACTTCCAATCGATCCAGTCCAACGATATCGCGCCAAGAGGACTTGGCTACGAGCACGTGCGCGACTCCAAGCTTGTAGAAAACGCGACGCGCTGGGCCACCGAGGCAGTCGAGAAGCTCTCGGCGAAATCGGTGGAGGTGGGACGCTACGACCTCGTGCTGCACCCAACGCATCTCTGGCTCACCGTGCACGAGTCGATCGCGCACCCCACGGAGCTCGATCGCGCGATGGGTTACGAGGCCAACTACGCGGGAACGAGCTTCGTGTCGCCGCCCGAAAAGATGCTCGGCAAGTTCCGCTACGGTCCAGATATCATGAACATCCAGGGCGACCGCGTGCAGCAAGGCTCGCTCTCGGCGTGCGGCTGGGACGACGAGGGAGTGGTTCCGGAGACGTTCCTCATCA
Organism: Gemmatimonadaceae bacterium; assembly: GCA_025450815.1. GTDB lineage: Bacteria > Gemmatimonadota > Gemmatimonadetes > Gemmatimonadales > Gemmatimonadaceae > FEN-1250. The sequence goes on along the minus strand of JANWLO010000140.1, from coordinate 11,434 downwards.
TCAAGAAGGGGATCGTCAACGACTATCAAACCACGCGCGAGCAGGCGCCGTGGCTCGACTGGTGGTACAAGAAGCAGGGCAAGGGCACGCACTCGCACGGCTGTTCGTATTCGCAATCGTGGGAGGATATCCAGTTCCAGCGAATGCCGAACGTTTCGCTGCTACCGGGCGAGAAGGAGCAGTCGTACGAGGACATCATCGCGGCCACCGACCGCGGGATCGCGATCATGGGCGACGGCTCGTTCTCGATCGACCAGCAGCGCTACAACGCGCAGTTCGGCGGCCAGCTCTTCTACGAAATAAAGGGCGGCAAGATTGTCGGGATGCTCAAGGACGTCGCGTACCAAATGCGCACGCCGGACTTCTGGAACTCGATGGACATGATCGGCGGCAAGAAGAGCTATTTCATGGGCGGCGCGTTCAATGACGGCAAGGGACAGCCGAGCCAGTCGAACGCGGTGAGCCATGGATGCGTGCCGAGCCGGTTCCGGAACATCAACGTGATCAACACGGGGAGGAAGGCATGAGCCCCCGGTCACTGTTCGACCCGCCCGGAATTATCTCGCGGGATGACGCCGAGTCGCTGACCAAGCGCATTCTCGGTATGGCGAAGGCGGAGCAGTCGCGCGTCACCATCATCGGCGGGGTGCGAGGGAACACGCGCTTCGCGGTGAATCAGATCTCCACCGGGGGCGACAACACCAATACTACGGTGACCATCCGCAGCACCTTCGGAAGCAAGAGTGCGAGCACGACCACGAACAAGCTGGACGACGTGTCGCTGCAAGCGGCGGTGGGCTTATCGGAGCGGCTCGCCAAGCTCGCGCCGGACGATCCCGAGGCGATGCCGGAGCTCGGTGCGCAGAGCTATCAGGAATCGCCATCGTGGAATGCGGTCACGGCGAATCTCGACCCGGCGGGACGCGCTGCGGCAGTGCGCGCGGTCACGGAGCCCTCACGGGCGGCGAAGCTCGCGGCCACCGGATACATCGAGTCCGACGCGTCCGCGCACGCGATCGCGACGAACAAAGGTTTGTTCGCGTACGCTCGCGAGACGAGTTCGTCCATGACGACCACCGTGCGTGCGCCCGACGGCAGCGCGAGCGGGTGGGCAGGCGCGTCGCACACGGACTGGTCGCGCATCGATCCCGAAGCGCTTGGCGCGCGCGCGATCGAGAAGGCGCGCGCGTCGGCGAATCCCGTCGCGATCGAACCGGGGCGCTATACTGTAGTACTCGAACCCACGGCGGTGGGAAATCTTCTGCAGCTCATCGCGTTCTCGCTGAACGCTCGAAACGCGGATGAGGGGCGGAGCTTTTTCACGAAGCAAGGCGGCGGAAACAAAATCGGACTGAAGGTCGTAGATGAACGCGTGACCGTGGTGTCGGATCCATTCGACCCCGACGCGGCGGCGCTGCCGTTCACTCCCGAGGGAGAGCCGGCGAAGAAGACGACGTGGATCGAGAACGGCATCGTACGCAACCTCGCGTACGACCGGTACTGGGCGCAGAAGCAGGGAAAGGAACCGACACCGCTGGTCGGAACACTGCGAATGTCGGGCGGCACGCAGAGCATCGAGGACTTGATCGCATCCACGCAACGCGGGATACTCGTCACCAGATTCTGGTATATCCGGCCGGTCGATCCTCGTACCATTCTCTTCACAGGGCTCACGCGTGATGGCACCTTCCTCATCGAAGACGGTAAGATCACGAAGGCCGTCAAGAATCTGCGCTACAACGAGTCGCCCGTCTTCATGTTGAACAATCTGGACGCCATGGGTGTGCCGGTGCGCGTGAGCGCGAGCGAGGATGGCAGCCCGGGATTCGCGATCGTCGTACCGCCCATCAAGGCGCACGATTTCAACTTCACCAGCCTGAGCGACGCCGTCTGATGACCGACCGCAGAGATTTCCTCAAGAAGAGTGCGCAGGTGGCGGCGGTTCTGGCCGCCGCTAACGCATGGAAGGCGACGGGAGGCGTAGCGAGCGCATTCGCATCCGTGCCCGCGCGGCCGCTCGAAGAGATTCCGGATTCGACCATTCGCGAGCTCATGGCAAATGCGCTCAATGCCGCGAAGTCCGCGGGGGCTGGCTACTCTGACGTCCGCATCGGACGCCAGCGCCAGAATTTCGTCTTCACGCGCGAACAGCAGATTCAGAACGTCGTCGACACGGATTCGATGGGATGTGGCGTGCGCGCACTCGTGGACGGCACGTGGGGCTTCGCCGCTACGCGGCTGCTCACCAGTGACGGAGTTGCGGCAGCGGCGAAGGAAGCCGTGTCCATCGCGAAAGCGAATCGAAGCGCTCGCGACCGGCCGGTGGTGCTTGCGCCCGCGCCCGCGGTACCCAACGGCACGTGGAAGAGCGCGTTCACCACTGATCCGTGGTCGGTCTCGGTTGAGGAGAAGGCCGCGCTTCTATTGAAGGCGAATGCCGAGGCGCTCAAGGTGAAGGGTGTAAAGTACATCTTCAGCGGCCTGTTCTTCGTGAAGGAGGAGCGTAGCTACGCCAACACGGAAGGCTCGGTGATCAGCCAGACCGCCGTTCGCTCGTGGCCGCTCATGCAGATCACCGCGATCTCGGCGGACATGAGCGACTTCCAGAATCGAGGGAACGTCGCGGCGCCCATGGGTCGCGGCTGGGAGTACGTGCTCGAGCGAGATCTTGCCGGCCACGCCGCGCAGTGGGGCGAGGAGGCCGTCGCGAAGCTCACCGCCAAGCCGGTGGAGGTCGGGCGCTACGATCTGGTGCTGCATCCGTCGCACCTCTGGCTCACGGTCCACGAATCGGTTGCGCATCCCACGGAGCTCGATCGCGCGATGGGCTACGAGGCCAACTACGCGGGAACGAGCTTCGTCGCGCCACCGGAAAAAATGCTCGGTCAATTCCGATACGGCCCTGAGATCATGAACATCCAGGGCGACCGGAGTCAGGAAGGATGTCTGGGCACGGTGGGCTGGGACGACGAGGGTGTGAAGCCGGAACCATTCCTCATCATCAAGAAGGGAATCGTCAACGAGTATCAGACTACGCGCGAGCAGGCGCTCTGGCTCGAATGGTGGTACAAGAAGCAGGGAAAGCCCGCGCGGTCGCACGGCTGCTCGTACGCGCAGAACTGGGACAACGTGCAGTTCCAGAGAATGCCGAACGTGTCGCTGCTGCCAGGGGAGAAGGAGCAGTCGTTTGAGGATCTGATTGCGGCAACGGACCGCGGAATCGCGATCATCGGCGACGGGTCGTTCTCAATCGATCAGCAGCGCTACAACGCGCAGTTCGGCGGCCAGGTTTTCCACGAGATCAAGGGCGGCAAGATCGTCGGACCGCTCAAGGACGTTGCGTACCAGATGCGCACGCCCGACTTCTGGAACTCGATGGACATGATAGGTGGCAAGAAGAGCTATGAGTTCGGCGGAAGCTTCTTTGACGGCAAGGGTCAGCCGGGACAGATCAACGCCGTGAGCCACGGCGCGGTCCCTGCGCGCTTCCGCAACGTCAACGTCATCAATACGGGGAGAAAAGCGTGAGCAGCCGCCCTCATCGCCTGCTGTCGCCCGAAATGGCGCCGGACGCTGGGATCGTGTCGCCGGACGACGCCCAGGCGCTCTTCGCGCGCGTCGCGAAGCTGTCGAAGGCCGATACGATCGAAATGCAACTGAACAGCAATCACACCGGAAACACGCGCTTCGCGGCGAATCAAATGTCGACGTCGGGAAGCGTCACCGACATGCAGCTCGCCGTGCAGAGCTCTTACGGCGCGAAGCACGCGGTAGTCGTGACGAACGATCTCACGGACGATTCGCTCGCGCGCGCAGTGTCGGAGTCCGAGGCGCTCGCCAAGCTCGCCCCCGATGACCCCGAAGCGATGCCGCCGCTCGGCGCGCAGACGTACGTGCCGGTGAACGCGTATTTCGATTCCACCGCGCAACTCACGCCTGCGGATCGTGCGAAGGCCGCGATCACGGCACTCGCGCCGGCGCGCAGCGCGGGCGATCTTCTGGCGGCGGGATTCATCATCACCGGGGAGTCGTCAGTCGCCCTCGGGAACACGAAGGGATTGTTCGCGTATCACCGGGCGACGAGCGCGAACTATCAGCTCACGGTGCGCACCGCGGACGGCACTGGATCCGGGTGGGCTGCGGCGGACCATCCCGATTGGACGCAACTCGATTTCAGGAACGTGAGCGATCGGGCGATCGACAAGGCGAAGATGTCGCGCAATCCGGTGGCGATCGAGCCGGGGCGATATACGGTGATTCTCGAGCCGCAGGCAGTGGGCGATATCGTTCAGCTCCTCGGTAATTACTCGGATGCACGCTCGACGGACGAGGGACGAAGCCCGTTCGTGAAGACCGGCGGTGGTAACAAAGTCGGGGAGAAGATCGTCGATGACCGAGTGACGATCATCGCTGACCCGCAGGACCCGCAGCTGATGTCGCAGCCGTTCGACGGAGATGGTTTGGCGCTGAATCGTCAGCTGTTCATTGAGAATGGTGTGCTGAAGCAGTTATTCTACACACGATTCTGGGCGAAGAAGCAGGGCAAGGTTGCGACGGGTCAGCCGGCTTCGATCAAGATGATGGGCGGTACGACATCACTCGATGACATGATCAAGAGCACGCCGCGCGGTGTGCTGGTGACGAGACTTTGGTATCTGAGAGAAGTCGATCCGCGCACGATCCTCTATACGGGACTCACGCGCGATGGTACTTTCCTGATCGAGAATGGTAAGTTGACAAAGGCAGTGCGTAACTTTCGCTTCAACGAATCACCGCTCTTCATGCTGAATAACCTCGAGATGCTCGGACCGTCGGTTCGTTTGGCGGGCACTGAACAGGGTGGCGATATCGTCATGCCGAGCATCAAGGTGAAGGACTTCAACTTCACGAGCCTCTCGGAGGCCGTGTAGAGATACGACGGTTCTGATTCGTCGTATCGCCCGCCGATCCACCGGGGGATCGGTCGGGCAGTTTCACTCCGGTTCATGGAGAAAGAACTATGGCTACCAAGAAGAGGAAGTCCGCAACGAAGAAGTCGGGTCGCAAGTCGGCCTCGAAGAAAAAGGCGACGAAGAAGGCGGCCAAGAAGCGGAAGTAGTGCTTCGACGTTGATCATAGTAGAACGAAAGGCCGGCGGATGTTGCGCCGGCCTTTTCTATTCTCGCGTGGGTCGCTATGTACGCGCACGGATGCACGACGCGCCGGCCGAATATCGGCCGGCGCGTTTCGATTACTCGAGCCGCTCGATGATCAGGCGGCGCGAGGCGCGCGAGCCCGTGGCAATTCGGGCGCCCGTCCCCAGATGTACGCGAATACCGCAGGCGTTGGCTCGTCGCGGTTCCCGCTGGAGATGACGATGCCGACCGGCTCGGTGGTCTCGTCCTGGTTGGCGGTTTGTGGCATGGGGCCTTCCTCTCTCGGATGGAAAAAAGCCCCCGTAACGGTCGGGGGCCGCCCACCTCTAAGGCACCCTCCATGCCCATCGCGGCCGCGCGACGCAAACCCCGAATTCACCGCGACTTACGTCGAGGGGCTGGGCGCGCTCGTCAGCCGATTAGACTCGAATTGACACGTCCTGCGGACATACAGTCGTGTCAAAAAGCTACGCGACGGCCTTCCTCGCGAAGAAGGTCTCGTTGCTCAGCGATCCCTCCACCGTAGTCTGCCATCCATAGTAGGAGGCTTCGAGCTCCTCGAGCGGAACCAGCCGCACGCCCTCCGAGCTCGTCTCCACTACGTGCACACCGCCGTCCTTTGTCGCCTCCTGCAGAATCGCGAGCGCGCGCTGACGCTGCTCCGGCGACAATCCCCGCAGCGCCGCCGCCGCGCAAACCACTGCGTTGAGCGGAAGGTCCGGCGCCCATCCCGCGAGATCGTTCACGACGCCGCGAATGCGTCCCGTCAATCCCACGCCCGCCGCGGCATCGATCACGCGCTCGATCACGTCTTCCATAGGATCGAGCGTCGTCACGTCGCATCCGTTCGCTGCGAGATAGAGCGAGCGTCCCTCCTCCATCGCGCCGGCCACGAGCACATGACCCTCGTGCGCCGCGAGCGCCGTGCGCGCGATCGCGCAATCCGGGCGCATCCCCCAGCGCTCCGGTCGCTTGAACTCGGCGAGTGACTTCACTCGGCGCTTGCGCCAAGTCGCGAAGGTCGAGAGGCGAAGCCGCGCGCGTATGATGCGGTCCACCTCTTCGCAAAGAAGCAGCTCGGTGAGTGCCAGCTGCTGCTGCGCCGCGAGCGACTGCACTGCCTCATCCCCGATGCTCAGGATGACGCGGCGGGGCACCGATTCCTTGTAATTCTCGATTTCGCGCTCGACGAACAGCTCGTACTCGTGCTGTAGTGAGCGCGGACGATAGGCCATGATGGAATTGGTGGAGTCAGGGATAAGCTAGACGACTCGCGATGCGTTGCAAGTCCATCATGCCGGTTCGACGTGCACGAGCACCTCGGAGACACCGAGCTCTTTCGCGATTTTCTCCTCCACGGTATCGGCGATGCGATGCGCCTCCTCGACGGTCGTCGCGCCCTTCACTCCTATCGTCACCTCGGCGAACAGTACCTCGGGTGCGATCGCGCGCGACCGCACGGCGCGCACGTCCACCACCTTCGGTATCGCGCCGACGAGGCGGCGCAGCACGGCGGCATCCACTCCGCGCGCGTCCACGAGCACTGGCACAGTGTTCCGCACGATCTGATAGCCGTTCCACGCGATCATCAATGCGACCGCGATCGCCAGCAGCGGATCGATCGCACCGTATCCCCAACGCGCCAGCACCAGCGACGCGAACGCCGCCGCGGTGACGTAGATGTCGCTGCGCGTGTGTGCCGCGTCGGCCAGCAGGAACTCGCTTTGCAGCTGCTGCCCGCGGCGCCGCTCATACCACACCACGCCCACGTTCACGAACATCGTAGCGGCGATGAGCGCCATCTCGCCGAACGAGGGCGACACCGGCACCGCGCCTATCAGCACGTGCCGCACACCCTCCCGCAGCAGCTCGAAGCACGAGATCGACAAAAAGCCCACGATGCCGAGCGCGCCGAGGGTCTCGAACTTCTGGTGGCCGTAGGGATGATCCTCGTCGGGCTCCTGGGACGCGACCCGCACGAGCGCGATGCCGACGATGTTGTTGAGGACGTCGAGCGCAGACTCGAGCGAAGCGCCGAGCACCGAGAGCGCGTTGGTCCGTACACCGACGACGATTTTCACGCCGGCTACGACCGCGTTGAGCAGCAGGATCAGGATGAGCGTGTTGCGGACGGCCGGCTCGCGGTGTTTGCTCACGGCAGAAGAATGACCAGCGCCAGTAGAGGGTGCAATGCCGAGACTGTGTCGCGCGCGGCCGAAGTGACGTAGTTTCCCTGCATGCCGGAGCTCCCTGAGGTTGAGGCGGCGCGCCGCGCTCTGGCGCGCGTTGCGGAAGGGCAGACGATTGCGCGGCTGCGCCTGCTGCATCCTTCCCTTGCCAGGCGCGTGACTCCCGCTCGGCGGCGATTGCTCGCCGGACGCCTGATCGAGCGCGTCGAGCGCAGAGGCAAGCACCAGCTTCTACATCTCGACGACGGACGCACGCTCGCGATTCATTTCCGGATGAATGGTGACTGGGACATCGGCGCGGTGAGCGATCCTGAGCCGCGTTTCATGCGAGCGTCGCTCGAGCTCGAGAGCGGGACGCGCGTAGCGCTCACGGACATGCGCGCGCTCTCGACCGTGGAGCTGTTCGACGAAGGCGAGGGCGCTCCCGAGCTAGGTCCCGAGCCCTCGGACCCCGCCTTCAACGCACACACGCTTGGCGTCGCGCTCGCACGCCGGCGCGGAGCGATCAAGCCCGCGCTGCTCGACCAGAAGATGGTGGCGGGCATCGGAAATATTTATGCGTCCGAGGCGCTGTGGGTGGCGAAGATCAGCCCGAAGGCGAAGGCCGCATCGCTCAGCGCGCACCGGTGCGAGCGATTGGTGCAGGCGATTCGCGAGGTGCTCTTCGACGCGCCGGCGGGACGCTACTGGGCGAAGCACGAGGACTCGAGGTGGAACGTCTACGATCGAGAGGGCGAAAAGTGCCCACGCTGCGGCGCGACGATCAGGCGGATCGTGCAGGCGGGGCGATCGACGTACTACTGTCCGGTGGACCAGAAGAGCTGATGTTGGAACCGCTGCTAGTCGAGCGCCTCCAACAGCGCACCCTTGATGTAGCCGCTCTCCGGAATCGTCAATACTTCCGGATGATCGAGTGGCTGGCCGCGCAGCTGGCGAACAGCGATCCGGCGACCGCTGTCAGCCGCGGCGTCGCGGAGCATGTCGCGAAAGTGCGGCAGCGAGAGGTGGAAGCTGCAGCTCGCGGTGAACAGCATGCCGCCGGGCGACAGCAGTCGCATCGCACGCAGATTGATCTCCTTGTAGCCGCGAATCGCGCCGTCGAGTGAGTTGCGCGTTTTGGCGAACGCTGGCGGATCGAGCACGATCGTCTCGTAGCGCGCGCCCGCGCGCTCCTCGGCGCGCAGGAACTCGAACGCGTCGGCCTCGACGGTGTGGATGTTCGTGAAGCCATTGCGCGCGGCGTTTTCGCGGGCGCGCGCGAGCGCGGGGGCGGATGAGTCGAGCGCGGTGACCTCGCTCGCACCGCGCGAGAGGTGGAGTGCGAAGGAGCCGTGATACGCGAAGCAGTCGAGTGCGCGACCGCGTGCGATGCTGCCCGCGAGCACGCGGTTCTCGCGCTGATCGAGGAACGCGCCGGTCTTCTGTCCGTCCCATGGAGCGGCGAGGTAGCGCACGCCGTGCTCGACGACTTCGATCTCGCGCGGCACCTGGCCGTGGAGCGCGACGGTCTCGCGGGTGAGACCTTCGCGCGTGCGCACCGCGGTGTCGTTGCGCGCGAGGATGCCGTCGGGCGCAAGGAGCGCCACGAGCGCCTGTACGATCGGCGCGCGAAAGTGCTCGAGGCCAGCGCTAAGGAGCTGGACGACGAGCCACCGATCGTAGCGATCGCAGGTGAGCGAGGGGAGTCCATCGGCTTCGCCGTGTACCACGCGATAGGCGTTGGTCTCGCTGGCGAGCGTCGCGCGTCGCGCGAGCGCCTGCGCGATTCGGTTGTGCCACCACGCGGCGTCGAGTCTGGCCGTGTGATCGCGATCGAGGAGGCGCAGCGCGATCTCCGACGCGGGGCTGTAGAGGGCGACGCCGAGCGGGCGGGAGGCGCGGTCGACGACTGTGATGGCTCCGGCGGGAGCGGCGGGTGGATCGATGAGATCGCTGCGATAGATCCATGGGTGGCCGGCGGCCCATCGATCGGCGCCGCGCGCGGAGACGGTGGCGCGCTGCGTGGTGCGCGGATCGAAGGCTGGGGCGACGGTCATGGATGAAAAGGTAATTGGGGCCTTTCGCGCGGATGAGCGTGCGTCGGGTAAGGGTGTGTTCGGTCTTGAATCGCGGTCGGGCGTCGCTTATTGTTCGCGTCCCTTCGGGCATATGTCGCACGCGCGCGAACGTTTACGCGCGTTGACAGAAATGGCGCGAGGGATTAAAATGGTAGGCTATCCCGCAAACGCAGTTCGTTTTGCGGCGCTATTTGAAAAGTGATCATGGATGAGTAGATCGTGGGATATGAATTCTCATCGAGCTCGGCGTGGCGAACGTGGATGACTTCCGCGTTTGGTGCGACGAGATCGATTGTGAGTGATTGCAATGATCAGTGAGAATGATCAAGCAGGATGCTCTGCTTGCTACGAACTATGTAGTCAAGCGAGCGAAGGCATGTGGAGGATGCCTGGGCACACGGAGGCGAGGAAGGCCGCGGTAAGCTGCGAAAAGCCAGGGGGAACGGCACACACGTGAAGATCCCTGGATTGCCGAATGGGGAAACCCGGTAGCTAGCGATAGCTATCACTTGTCTTTACAGGCGAGAGCGAACCTGGGGAACTGAAACATCTCAGTACCCAGAGGAAGAGAAATCAACCGAGATGCCCTGAGTAGCGGCGAGCGAAAGGGGCCCTAGCCCAAACCGGGAGTTTTCGGACGACCGGGGTTGTAGGAGCCACGGACGCGTACATCCGAGTTAGCCGAAGTCCCCTGGGAAGGGGCGCCATAGACGGTGAGAGCCCGGTAGGCGACAGCAGGCGGTGTGCGTAGTGGAGTTCCTGAGTAACGCCCGACACGAGAGACCGGGCGTGAAGCTGGGGGGACCACCCTCCAAGGCTAAAGACTCCCGTGTGACCGATAGTGAACGAGTACCGTGAGGGACAGGTGAAAAGCACCCCTGTGCGGGGAGTGAAAGAGATCCTGAAACCACATGCCTACAAGCGGTAGGAGGCTGGCACGGCCCTCGGGTCGTGTACGGCTGACTGCGTGCCTTTTGCATTATGATCCGGCGAGTTACTCCTCGGACGCGAGGCTAAGTCGTTATGCGACGGAGCCACAGCGAAAGCGAGTCCTGAAACGAGGGCGCTTAGTGTCCGGGGGTAGACCCGAAGCCAGGGCGATCTACCCATGAGCAGGGTGAAGCTCGGGTAACACCGAGTGGAGGCCCGAACCGGTGTGGGTTGAAAACCGCTCGGATGACTTGTGGGTAGGGGTGAAAGGCCAATCAAGCCTGGAGATAGCTGGTTCTCTCCGAAATCTATTGAGGTAGAGCCTCGAGGCTGGTCGTAAGACTGTATGTCGGCAGGGGGTAGAGCGACTGGATGGGCGCGGGGGGGCGTAGCTCCTACCAACCCCAACCAAACTCCGAATACCTGACCGATGGACCTCGGGAGGCAGTCGTTGAGCGATAATGTCCAACGGCGAGAGGGAAAGAACCCAGAGCCACAGCTAAGGCCCCGAAGTGGCCGCTCAGTATAGCGAAGGATGTGTCCGTGCCGTGACAACGAGGAGGTTGGCTTAGAAGCAGCCATTCCTTTAAAGAGTGCGTAATAGCTCACTCGTCCAGCGTGAATGCGCCGAGAATGGTCGGGATTAAGCGGCCCGCCGAAGCTTGGCCTTCTTTCTTTGAAAGAGGGGTAGGGGAGCGTTCTGAGAGCGATGAAGGGACCGTGGCAAACGTTGTCCTGGAGCGATCAGAAGTGAGGATGCCGGACTGAGTACGCGCAAATCTGGGTGAAAACCCCAGACACCGTAAACCCAAGGGTTCCTGCGCCATGGCAATCAGCGCAGGGTGAGGCGGAGCCTAAGGTGAGGCCCCAGAGGCGTAGCCGATGGTAAACGGGTTGACATTCCCGTCCCAGCTTGCAGCGTTGAAACCGAGAGGGACACTGGAACGAAGCGGGAGCGGCTTTGTGGATGGCCGTTGAAGGTGGTAGGTGACCTTAAAAATCGCCGAGAACTGACCAGGAGCATGCGGGGCAACCCAAGTGCAACTTCCGTAGAGTCGACAGGCAAGAAAAGCTTTCGGGGGAGCTGCAAGACTGTCCGTACCGTAAACCGACACAGGTGGGT